>JAOTWM010000228.1 GCA_029862885.1 Gammaproteobacteria bacterium | reverse complement strand
GCTACCTCGTCAGCGATTCTGGGCAGGTCGACCCGGCCGTCCTTGCCGGTACCATACTGAATATTGTAGGAAACAAACTTCACAGAATTGCGAACTCCGCGGCGATGCTGCACCATATGACGGTGCCGCTGATAATGAGACGATTAACAGGATTCTAGAATGAAGACTATCACGTTGCGAAATCGATTGATGACCGCCCTGTTACTTGTGGCGGTTGTGAGTGGATGCGAAATGCTCGACCCGGGCCTGGAAGTCAACGTGGCACTAGGTGACGCCCGCGGTATCCGCTCGGGTGCGGCGGTACGATTCAACGGCGTTTCCGTTGGCGAAGTAAAGTCCGTGGATCTTGCGACGGACGGCGTAATGCTAACGTTGAAACTGGATCGCGAACAAGCACAAAGTATCCAAACCAATGCCGCGGCGATGATCGAGACCGATGCCGAACCGTATCTGCGTATCGAAAATAGTCGCGCCGCCGCCGCTCCGATTGCCGACGGTGCGATGCTATTGGGTGTCGATTCATCGCTTGAATACACCGCTTGGAAAGCCGGTTCGCTATTGGACGCGGCGCGGCAGAATATGCAGCACACGTCGAGCGCCGCGAAGGAATACTTTGCCGGACCCGAGTGGCGAGCCACCAAGCAAGATATGCAGGATCGTATCGACGATCTGCAACGACGCTCCGCAGAGGCTGCCGACAAGATCGAGCCGTCGCTGCGCGCACTGCTCGAGGACCTCGAGTCTGGAGGCGACGCCGCGGCCGAGCAGTCGCGCCAACATTACGATGCACTCAAACGGCAGCTTTCCCAATGGCAGCAGCAGGGTAACGAAGAATTCGCGGAGATGTTGCTTAATATGCTGGAAAAACTGGAAACGGCCCAAAGCCACCAGCCCGACGACAACTGATCTTCAACACACCATGGACGGCGATGGGTTACTGCGTGACGGCAACGTGGACGCGGCATGGTTGCTGATCCTAGTACTCTGCCAAGGCGATCGCGATACGTTCGGTTCGCGTGCGGAGGTCGGCGACTGCGATTTATCCGCATCGATTCAATTGCAGTGGCTGGCCGACGGCGACGACAGCTTTAAGCCGCGCAGGCGATCAGGGCACACCGAGGCCCGCAATCTCGTGGCGGCAAGCCAAACGATCGTCGATTTTGTTGGGCGCTTGTCCTAGCACGCATATAGCATGAAGGTTCGGAGTTCAGGGGAAATCCGGCTAAGCAGTCGGTGCGATCGTCCGCCTTCGTGCAATATGCGGGCTAGCGGCGTGAGCCTGGTGTTGATGGCGATAATGGCGCATCCACATGTTGGCGGCGATTTCTGTAGGCCGGCGTCGCCGAATCAACATATGATCGATTAGTCGCGGCACCACGCCGCTTCAATTCAACCACCAGCAATTACCGAATCGAGTATGCGATGACGACAGGATTTCTTTACGACGAACGCTACCTGCAGCACGACACCGGCGCCAGGCACCCGGAGCGCAGCGCGCGCTTGACTTCGACGATGCAACATTTGAATGCGCAACCGTGGTTCGAAACACTGCAACGTATAGACGCCACCATGCCGGAGCGGCGCTGGATTGAAACGGTACACGCCACTGACTACAGCGATCGCGTCGCAGCGCAGATCAGCGACGGCGCGCCATTTATCGACACCCCGGACGTAAGCGTAAGCGCCGACTCCCACAGCGTCGCATTACTCGCGAGCGGCGGGGTTTTGCAAGTTGTGGATGCGGTGATGCAGAAGCGTGTCGAAAATGGCTTTGCGTTAATTCGCCCGCCCGGCCATCACGCCGAAGCCAGCACCGCACTGGGTTTTTGTTTGTTCAATAATGTCGCCATCGCGGCGCGCTATCTGCAACAACATTACGGCCTCGATAAGATTCTTGTCGTCGATTGGGATGTACATCACGGCAACGGCACGCAGCATATGTTCGAGGAAGATCCCTCCGTGCTATACGTGAGCACCCATCAATATCCATTCTATCCGGGCACGGGCGCCTACTCCGAGACCGGTATCGGCAACGGCAACGGTGCGACCCTGAACTGCCCGATGGCGGCCGGCGCCACCGACGATGATTACCGGCGAGCCTTTAACGAAAAGATCACACCTAAGATCGACGAGTTCAAACCCGACGCGGTGTTGATCTCGGCCGGATTCGACGCACACCAAGCCGATCCGCTCGGGCAGATCAACCTGTCCACGGAGATGTACGGCTGGATGAGCCAGCGCCTTATGGAAGCCGCCGACCGCCACTGCGAAGGCCGGTTAGTTTCGATGCTGGAGGGCGGTTACAACCTCGATGCCCTCGCGCGGTGCGTAGCGCGACACTTACAGGCGTTGATGGGAGCGGCACCGGACTAGCCGGATATTTCACGAAGCCGGGTCGCGATGCTAGGAGTCTCTTTAGATTAAAAAGATACGACGTGTTACCGAATGAGTTTTCAGAATTTTTCCGCCACTAGCCCTTGCAGAGACGTTTCTGGCCGCGCCCCAAAATGGCTGATGACTTCGGCTGCTGCAATCGCGCCGATCCGTCCCGCCCGGGGCAGATCCATACCCTGCGTAAGGCCGTATAAGAACCCCGCTGCGTACGCATCGCCGGCGCCGGTCGTATCTACTACCTTATCGATCGGTTCGGCATCGAGCACGTGCAATTCGTCGGGCGATACCACCACTGCGCCTTTTTCACTGCGGGTGAGCGCGGCGATATCACAATCCACACGCACCGCTTGTAACGCCTCGTCGAAGGTATTCGCCCGGTACAGCGATTTGATCTCTTCTTCATTCGCAAACAATACATCGACATGACCTTTCACGAGGTCACGAAACGCGTCGCGATGGCGCTCGACACAAAACGGATCGGACAGACTTAGCGACACGAGCCGCCCGGCACCATGCGCGATCTCCGCGGCTTTCACAAACGCCTGTTGTGCCGCCGGCCGATCCCACAGATAACCCTCGAGATAGGTCAGCTTCGCGGCGGCGACGGTGTCGGAGTCAATATCCTTAGGGCCGAGTTGAACACAAGCACCGAGATAAGTTTGCAGCGTGCGCTGCGCATCCGGCGTGATGAACACGAGGCAGCGTGCCGTCGAAGGCCCGTCGACACTCGGTGCGGTGTCGAAATGAATGCCGAGAGCGCGGATGTCGTGGCTAAAAATAGTACCAAGTTGATCTTGTTTGACCTTGCCGATAAACGCACCGGTACCACCCAGCGATGCGAGACCCGCGATCGAATTCGCGGCCGAACCGCCCGAACATTCCACGGCTGGTTCCATCTTCTCATACAACACTTCAGCACTGGCCGCGTCGATCAGCGTCATCGTGCCTTTGCTGAGTGCGTTGGCCGCCAAAAATTCGTCCTCGGCGTGAGCCAACACATCAACAATGGCATTACCAATGCCTAGTACGTCGTAGCTTGTCGTCATAGTGGTCGATATAACGTCGTCGGTTTGTTCGGCACCGCTACTTATTCACGGTCCTATCATTTCGGAATATTTCGAAGCGGGCGTACCATAACCGGAACTGCACCAAATCGGAAGCCGGACACAACGGAAAAAATCGACCGACCGGAAAACCAGTAAAATACGCAGATAATGGATGAGCTGCGCGCATTTGCCTTCGGCATCACGATCGCGATCGCAATCGGGCCGATTGCGATCCTAATCCTTCAAAACGGCCTGAATCACGGTCTCCGTCCTGCGACCCGCAGCGCGTTCGGCGCCGCCGGTGCCGATTTGGCCTACGGCGTCGTCGCGTTTAGCGTGGGTGCTGCGATAGCCGCGGCGCTGCTACTGCACCACCGTAGCATTAACCTTGGTGCAAGTGCGATACTCATCGTATTGGGCACATGGCACGCATCGAAGGCCGCCCGCGGGGTGTTCAGGCCGAACGCCACGGCGACCGACAGCGTACGGAGTGCGCATCCGTACGGATTTATCGCGACCTTCGCGTTGACCACAATTAACCCACTCACAATATTGGTGTTTCTCGGTTTCGCAGGACAAATGAAATTCGAACGCAACTGGGTCGACGCGATTTACTTCCCGTTGTTTATTTTCGCAGGCAGCTTACTGGTACAGCTTGGCCTCGCGATCGGCGGCACGCTACTTGGCCGCTCGCTCACCACGTCCCATTGGATCGCTCGATTGAACGTCGCAAGCGGCATCGGTATCGCTGGGTTCGGTATCCACGGCGTAATCAACGTTTGGTAGGCGGCTTCAACTAATCTATTTTCTCGCACTGCGATAATTTAGCGCCAATCGTAAAAAAGCCCCGCAGTTCAAGCGGGGCTCCTAATTATATTTTGGTGGCGTGGTCAGGAAATCGCCTTATTCGCAGCGCTGAGCCCTTTCCAGGTGCTGACACACATCGCCAGCAGCACAATGGTAAAGGGCAGGCCCGTTGAAACCGTCATGGCCTGCAATGCGGATAGCGCCTCTGCGCCACCCACCAGCAATAACACCGCAGCGACCACACCTTCGAACGAACACCAAAATACCCGTTGCGCCACTGGCGCATCGGTTTTGCCGCCCGCGGTGATAGTGTCAATAACCAGCGAGCCCGAGTCCGATGATGTGATAAAGAACACCAGCACCAGGACGATGCCGATCAGTGACAGTACTCCGGCAAGTGGAAAATCTTTTACCATTTCGAACAGTTTCAATTCCTGGGCCGCCGCACCAACCGGCGCCGCCGCATCGGCGATTACCTGGCTGATCGCGGTTCCGCCAAAAGTCGCCATCCACAAGGTGCACAGCAGGGTCGGGATCAGAATGACACAAATTACAAACTCTCTGACGGTTCTACCCTTGGATACACGGGCGATAAACATGCCGACAAAAGGTGACCAGGATATCCACCATGCCCAGTAGAAAGATGTCCAACCCTGTGAGAAGTTGGTATCTTCCCGTCCGAACGGCATGGACAACGGTATCAGTTCCTTGATGTAAGCGATGCCGCCGGACGCCGCGGTGGAAAGGATTTCACCGGTTGGTCCCACAAACAGGATCACGAGCATCAGCAGGGCGGCGAGTACCATGTTGATTTCCGACAATACCTTGACGCCGCCATCCAACCCCCGAACCACGGAGATGATCGCCAACGCGGTAATTACCGTGATCAGGACTACGACAGCCACCGCACCGGTTCCCCAATCGTATAGAAAGCTGAACCCGGCCAACGCCTGGGTCGTACCGAAACCCAACGATGTCGCCAATCCGAACAGGGTGGCAAATACCGCCAGGGTGTCAATGACATGACCAGGCCAGCCCCATACTTTTTCACCCAGCAGGGGAAAGAATGCAGAGCGAAAGGTAAGGGGGAGCTTATGGTTGTAACTAAAGAAAGCCAGAGCCAGCGCAACCACGGCGTAGATCGCCCAGGGATGTAACCCCCAGTGGAATATCGTCGCCGCCATAGCCAGGTCACGGGCAGCTTCAATATCACCAACCGCCGCACCCAACGGGGCCCAGTCTGTTCGCACTCCGTTTTCCAGCGTCGTTCCACCCATCGAGGATGCGAAATGTGACATGGGCTCCGACACGCCGAAAAACATCAGACCGATACCCATCCCCGCGGCGAACAGCATCGCAAACCAAGCGGGGTATCCGAAATCCGGTGTAGCATCCTGCCCGCCTAAACGAACCCGGCCCATCGGCGTCACAATGAGCAAAAGCGCGAAAATGACAAACAGATTTCCCGAGGCCAGGAAAAACCAGTCGAAGGTGCTGGTAACGGCCGGTCTTAGCCAACCAAAAAACACGCCGGCCTGTTCCTGAAACATTAGGGTATACAGCACGAACAAAACTATGGTGATGCCAGAAACCAAAAACACCGGATTGTGAATATCCAATCCGAAAGGCGTGATATTATCTTGGCCGAGTTTATAGTCGGTTGTTCTCGATTCGCTCATACGTACGTTCCTCCCAAAACAGTATTTGCGCGACCAGTATCTATATAACTGCCCCTAGATACTAGTTTGAATCCGACTCATATCGTTCTCGATGGCCAACGTCAACGCACTAAATAGACCTCGCATTTGTGCTCGATACACCTAGGACGAGGCCGCTGGCGTCCCACTTCGAGATGACAGAATTGCTTATAATACGTAATTATAACAATTACTTAGCGGACTTTTGCGAAAGGTGAATTGAACTAAAACTTTGAAATTTAGACGCAATAGTGTGTTGTGCCCCGAATCGACTGCGTGGAGCCGGTCGATTTTGAATCATGACCGTCGTCCAATGTAGAAGAGCGTGCGGAGAGCACTTGCGATTGCTATATCACATTGCGGCCGCGTGGAAATTGTCTTTATCCACCTGCAAACTGTTGCCAGGGTCGTCGTAGAATTTGGGTTGCTGCCAATTGATCAGTTTTTCGATTTGCTGAGCAATTCTTAGTACTTCCGTATCATGGCCCGGTGGCCCCATGATCTGCAATGATAGAGGCAGTCCCTCGTCACCAATGCCCATCGGCAGGGATCTTGCTCTATTACACATCATATACTCAACGCTTGGTAGGGGAATCCCGAATTACGCAATTTTTCAACAATTGGTCATAAAAAACTGCACAGCCGCGCTATATTGAGGAAGCAGAGGAGTAAGCTAATACCATGCGGAACATTTTCGATTTATTCAGAATCGGTATAGGGCCGTCGAGGTCGCACCCGGTCCGGCCGATGCGTGCCGCGAATCGCTTCTTATTAGATCTCGGCTTCCACGGGTTGATCGAGCAGTCTGCCCAAGTTCAAGCACATTATGTTTGGCTCGATAGCGCTGACCCGTAACGATCACGCCACTGACAAGGCGGTGATACTGGGCAGGAAATTCACCAAGGTGCGAATCAACCAATTGGCCCTAATTTGCGCCTGCATGTTTTTCTCCGGTTGCGCCTCCCTGATGTCTTCTGCGGCTAGTGGATTGGCCGACAATCTGTCAGCAGCCGTTCTGAATCAGAACGACCCTGAAACTGTGCGCGACGGGGCGCCGGCATACATGCTCCTACTCGACAGTTTTCTCGAAGGCAGCCCCGACGATCCAGCGCTTCTGACTGCGGCTGCCCATTTGTATGCGTCCTATGGTGCGGTATTTGCGGATGACGAAGAGCGCGCGGCCCGCTTGACGGAACGAGCTCAAATCTATGCGCAAAAAGCAGTCTGTGTGAGCTACTCCGCAGGGTGCAACTGGACCAAAGCACCCTATGATGAGTTCACCGGGACGCTACATGGACTGCGCAGCAAGCATGGAGATGTTACCTACATTTATGCGGTCGCCTCGCTGGCTTATATTCGCGCACACAGTGCGGACTGGAATGCGATGGCTAGATTGCCACACATGGAAGCACTGCTGATCAAGTACCTTGATATCAGTGAATCGGCCGATGATTGCGATGTGTACAACTACCTGGGTATTTTACTGACGCGAAGACCACAGGCACTTGGCGGAGAGCAAGAAAGGGGCCGCGAATATTTTGAGCGCTCGATTGACTGCTCCAACGGGCGTGACTTGTCTGTCAAGGTAGAGTTTGCGCGTGGCTATGCGCGCATGCTTTACGACCGTGAATTGCATGACCGTCTGCTTAGTGAAGTTATGGCGGCGGACCCGAATGTGCCTGGCTATACACTGACTAACGTCTTGGCGCAGCGTGATGCTGCCGAATTGCTGAACAGTGCGGATGACTATTTTTGACCTGCGCTCACTGGTTGTGACGATTGCAAAACAGCTTAAACGGAGAATGCTGATGCGGATTCTTATCTGTCTCGTTGCTTCTGCTGTGCTTGCCGCGGTAAATATTTCCGATGCCGATGCGAAGATGCAACTTAAGATAGCAACGCTTCTGCCGGAAAGCACGGATCGCGCGAAGACCATGCTTGCGGCTGCCGATGAAATAAAGGAGCGCACGGAGGGCCGGGTGTCCATAAAGTATTACTTTGGCGGAAGTCAGGGGAACGATAACAAAGTACTTTATAAGATGAAGATCGGGCAGCTTCACGGCACAACTTTTTCGCCATCAGCTCTGCGAA
>JAOTWM010000227.1 GCA_029862885.1 Gammaproteobacteria bacterium | reverse complement strand
GCGTTATCGCGGTAGCTGGAACCCACGGCAAAACCACCACCGCCAGCATACTTGCCTGGATACTGGATGACGCCGGGCAGCAACCCGGTTTTCTGATCGGTGGCGTGCCTCAAAATTTCAATGTATCGGCGCGACTCGGTGAGGGCGAGTGCTTCGTTGTCGAAGCCGATGAATACGACACCGCATTTTTCGATAAACGTTCGAAATTCGTACACTACCGGCCCCACATTGCAGTGCTTACTAATCTCGAATTCGACCATGCGGATATTTTTGCTTCAATCGCGGAAATTAAAAACCAATTCCACCACTTGATCCGTTCAATTGCCGATAACGGTTGTATTATTGTGAACGGCGAAGACAACAATCTTGCCGCCACCCTGGCTATGGGTAGCTGGACTCCGATCGAATATTTCGGCATTGATAACGCGCCTGACACCTGGAGCGCCACATTGTCGAGCACCGACGGCCGCCACTTTACGGTGCGCAGTCCGGATGGCGAATCCGCCGCAGTAAGTTGGGAGCAAATCGGCCGCCATAATGTAACCAATGCGCTCGCCGCCGTGGCCGCCGCGAGCCATGCCGGCGTGAGTTTCACACAGAGTTGCCAAAGCCTGGCCACGTTCCGACCCGTACAGAGACGCTTACAATGCGTGTACCGGGGCAATGACATCCGCGTCTACGATGATTTTGCACACCACCCGACCGCGATTCGGGAAACCCTGACGGCGATTCGCGCGGCGGTCGGTCAAGCCCGTGTGCTGGCCGTATTCGAACCGCGCTCCAATACGATGCGTATAGGAACCCACCGCGAGCAGTTGCGCGACGCATTTGAGTCTGCGGATCAAACCTGGATATACCGGCCGGCGAACCTCGATTGGGACCTGAACGCATTGGCTGACGGCCATCGAGTGCAGATCGAGCCGTCGGTCGATACAATAATCGCGCAAATCGTCGCGGTGGTCCGACCCGCGGACCATATCGTCATAATGAGCAATGGCGACTTCTTGGGCCTGCAGCGACGACTGATTAAGCGATTACAAGCCGATCTGGGTTCCGTGGAACTTGGCGGCGCCGATGCTATCAAAGTTAGTCACTAAAATTTAGGAGCTGTTTTCTTATGAGAATGTTATTGCCCGCAGTACTCACGTTTTTTCTTACAGCCGCGGTCGGCCACGCGGCGGAATACGCGGCCGGTGTCCACTACGAAACGCTGGGTAAGCCGCAACCGGTGCAAACCGGAGACAATATCGAGGTTCGGGAAATGTTCTGGTACGGCTGCCCGCATTGTTATCGGTTGGAACCTTATATTCACAAATGGCGCGAAACCAAACCAGACAATGCCGAGTACGTTCCGATGCCGGCCATTCTTAGCGACGGTTGGGCTGTTCACGGACAGGCGTTCTATACCTTTGAGACACTCGGTATTCTGGAGCAAGTGCATACACCGTTTTTCGATGCGATCCATAAGGATCGAATACGCTTTAGAACGGCCAAGGAAATAGCGGATTGGGTCCCTCAGTTCGGCATCGATAGCGGTGCGTTTATGGATACATTCGATTCGTTCGCCGTGGACAGTAAAATGCGCCAGTCACGGGTTATGGCGGAGCGTTACGAAATCGACTCCGTACCCAATATTATCGTCGATGGAAAGTACCGGACATCGGTGACGATGGCGGGCAGTAACGATGCCCTCATAGACGTCATCAACTTCCTAGTCGACAAATCGGCGCAGGAGAGACAATAGCGGGCAATCCCAAGGCCATGCGCCTGGTGAAGCCGCAGGTCGTCGCTGCTAGGGACGCCGTGTATACGTCCACTGCATGCCGATATTAACGTCCGGCGCGCTATCGGACAATCCCGCCGACACATAGCCGAGCCACGACAACGGGTCCTGCAACCGTTGGCTCAGGTACGCGACGAGTTCTTGCGACGCGTCCGATGTAGGCGACGACGACTCACGATAATCGTATATCAGCCCGACCGAACGCCGTTCATTCAAGCGGTACCCGGATCCCAACGAAAAATACAACACATTATCGAGTTCAATGTCGGGTGGATCACCGACCAATTTATAGCCAACGGTGCCAAACGGCGTGAAATTGCCGCGGGTCGTCACGGCATCGAACTGCATTGAGATATCGTCTTCGCCAGTACCGAGGCCTTCATCTTCATCCGCAGTGCCAAATTTGACCTTACCGGCGATCTCGTAAATCGCCCTATCGCTTTCGGTCGGCAATTCATAGGCGATACTCGCCACCACGTCGCCCAGGCCCGAATTGGTCTGCACTGCGGCACCGCGCCCGGGCACGACGATAGAACCGTCCGCACCGCCCCCGATCACGTTACCCGGACCTTTGATCCTGATGTACGGGACGGTCGCTTTGAAGGTCCATGGCAACGTTTCGTATTTGGCGGTAAACGGAATATACGTAATATCGGTATCGACCGTGTCGCCGTAGCGGCCAGTGCTGAAATCAAATCCGGTGCTGAGCTTCAGGGTGCCAGAGCCGAACCCGTTACTTTGCGCGAACACCGGGGTCGACATAATCATCGCCGCAGCGCCCACAACCAGAATGCGCCGAGCGAACTTGTCTTTGTTCATAATTCGTTATCTCCGTCGTTGACGTTGACTATTTGCCCAATACTCGCCGATTACCCGCAATCACACAATCAACACTCCGCGGCAAGATTCTGGCCGCCACAGTGGTAGGCGTCAGCCGAACTTTGGGGTCATCATGTCGGCCGACCCTAACGTTCGCCGACCGGTGGCCACCCATGAAACCCCGGCGGCTACAGTCGGTGCGGGTCCGCCGACCAACGGCAAAGGGCATGGGTTGACGAAATCCGTCACCAAACTGACCGAAGCGGTCACCACCGAACGATCACCGACACACCGAACACCGCTGTAATGGTTACGGACAGTGGATCCGCGATTCACTCCAGTGTTGGCACGATATATGCATACTCTTTTAGATATCGAAACTAGGGTGTGTATTGAGGACCAATGCTAGGTGACCCGGCGGAAGGTGTCCCGGACCCATCAACAATCAGATCATGGCAACACAACGCGAACAAAACGTGCGGTGAGAATCCGTATTACGAGGTCGGTCTCAACCATCCTCTAAACGGGATCTTTGGCAGCAAGAAACGGCGCTTGCTGCGCAAGTCCGACAACGATCTCACGGAATTTGATAACTCTAGCAGTGTCATTTACCAGAGCCCCGTTTCGTCGCAAGCGAAGCGGCTGCGGTAATGCGCGCTCGGCTCGCGTGGCCGAATCTATTAAGTGTATTAGCTTCTGGGAGTGGGCGGGCACAATGGACTCGAGTGTCTCGAGGAAAGGGGATCCAACGCCATGGATGGCTCTTTTCTCGGTACCGGCTGTTGATGTTCAAACGGTATCGCTGGCTGGCTTAATTCGGAATATCCCGGCATCGACAGACGTCACTGTGACCTTCGTACCGGCGCTAATTTCATCGGTTGCTAACGCAGAATCGATTTCGACTCTCCAATCGACGCCGGAATACCGCCTATAACCGGGCTTGGTCCGGCTAACGGTGTCGCTCAGCCTGAATGAATAACCGATGAGATCGCTACTGGTATCGCGGCCGGTTCGGTCCTCGTTTTGAAATCGCAGTAACGGCTTCCAAAGTAACACCGCACTAATCGCAGAGCTGATACCGAAGCAAGCTATACCCGCAAGCCAAGTGCTCGGGACAATCTCGAGCGATACCAGTGCTCCGGTTATGAGCCCTCCAATGCCGGCGAAAAGCACCACACCGGTCGCCATGCCCAGTACCAGAATTTCCAATGTGAGCAAGGCGAAACCGACCGTAAACCAAAACGCACCCTGGTGCGTATTGAGATAGTCAATCATAGTCAGCCCCTACGCGCTGTCCGGATTGAATGCACCGCTCTTGTTCATAGCGGTCACAACGGCGACGGCTTCGGCGACAACGCTACCGGCATCGCTGGCTGTGTCGCCCATCAGCACCACTGTACTTTCCTTCGCGATGTTCTGTTTCGCCGTGATCGCCTGAGTGGCCAAATCCAACTGCACTGCCTTTTGGCCAGGTACAGTCGCGGCGGATTCACCGATTGTGCGTATTGCCATCGCTTTGGCGGTCGCGACGAGTTCAATCGCCTGTGCCTCACCCTGCGCTGTAAGAATCTGCTGCGCGCGATCACCCTCCGCCGACAGGACCTTCGCTTGCTTCTCGCCTTCGGCGACGTTGATGGCGGCTTGGCGTTCGCCCTCCGAATCCAGGACCGTCGCGCGTTTATCGCGCTCGGCCTTCATTTGGCGTTCCATCGCTTCCAGCACGCTCCGGGGCGGCTCGATGTCTTTAATCTCGTAACGCAACACCTGAACACCCCACGGCTCGGCCGCTTCATTGATCGACCGAACGATGGCCGTATTCAATGACTCGCGATCTTCAAAGGTTTTATCGAGCTGAATCTTACCGATCTCCGAACGCATCGTGGTTTGCGCCAACTGCGTCACCGCAAATACATAATCCTCGACGCCATAACTGGCTTTGTAGGGATCCAGCAGCTTTAGATACAACACGCCGTCAACGGTAAGACCGATGTTGTCCTTGGTAATAGCGCTTTGGCTCGGTACATCGAAGGCCTGCTCCTTGAACGTTTGGTTATACGCAACTTTATCGAAAAATGGCACGAGGAAATTCAAGCCGGCTGTTAACGTACGTCGATATTTTCCAAAACGCTCGATAACGAATGCACGGTTCTGCGGCACAAACTTAACCGATCCCTTCAAGACAACGATCAACAAGACGGCC
This sequence comes from Gammaproteobacteria bacterium, assembly GCA_029862885.1. Lineage (GTDB taxonomy): Bacteria > Pseudomonadota > Gammaproteobacteria > Arenicellales > JAOTWM01 > JAOTWM01. The sequence goes on along the minus strand of JAOTWM010000227.1, from coordinate 3,251 downwards.
AGCCCAAAACCGACGCTAAATACAAAATCGAAAATGCTATTCATGCTTGTTCTCCCTCGTGATTTTCTGACGAATAGAATCCTGAGCGAATCAGTGATCGCGTATCTCAGGTCCTTAATTAATCAGAGATTGTTGATTCTCAGTTATATATGGGGGTTAATCGATTGATTTTCAAGTGCAATTATCAATAAAGTCACTTCGCCATTAGACCCTGCGTTTGCCGCCATTACCTACTCATTCGCCACCGCTCCGATCGAATTTTCCATTTCGCAAAAAAAACTCCACTTGATGCAACACGTTCGCGGCGTTCATCATGAAGGTATGACCACTATCAACCAGCAAGAAATCCTGCATCTCGGCAAGTTTTGCGCTATCGACCGAGACCTTACCGTCGTTTGCACTGCGCATCGCCGCCGCAAACCACGGATCGCTGCTCCTAGTACCCGCAATGATTCCGATCTCGAGTTCAACCGGCGCCAACTGATTGGGAATACTGTCCTGCCTGGTACCCAATTGCTGCCCAGCCACTCCGGCAACATGTCGATACCACCACTCGTCGCGGTAGGTATCTACAATCTCGCTGCCGTGATTCGGCGGCGCCAACATCACTGCGCGACGCGCCTCGGGTACGCGATGGTTTTGAAAGAACTGCCGAACCAAGATGCCACCCAACGAATGCGTAACGAAATGAATCGTCGTCGCTTGACGTTCACGACATTCGTCAACGCCGGTACCAACCACCGTCGCGAGTTGCTGAATCGGCTGCTCGGTAGACGGATAGCCGGGGTTAACGACATCAAAACCGGAACCGGACAAATGATAGTCGAGTCGCAACATCGACACCGGCGTCCGCCCCAGCCCATGCAACAATACGACACATTCGCTGGCCACAGCGCTATCGACCGCCGCCCCCATCAACAACGTAATTAGAATAATTCGTCGCATCGCCATTGTCCGTTGTTTGGGCAAATACTAACAAAACTGGCGCGCCCAAGAGGATTTGAATCTCTGACCTTTGGCTTTGGAGGCCGATTGGGCTTTAAATCAGTATTGTAAATCAACAAGTTACGCGCGCCAATCCCACGCGAATGTGACTGGAAGTGACAGGAGTGCGTGAAAACAAAGTGGCTCCATTACGGTGAAAACACACCGGCTCCATTAGGTGAAAACGAAATGGCTCTATATGAGTGAAAACTGACACACGTGAGGCAGCCTGATGGTTGCGGCGGGCGTCGTAAAGGCGGATGATGACCAGAGATCCCGCCAAAAGAGCGGATTGTTGCGGAATGAAATTTCTTATCCTTTTTCCACACAACCCTCTACTCGGCGTGGCACCCCCATCTTCGCTGTGAGAACATGCCCGATGATTCGCTTACGTGGGGTTCGCATTCCACCTACCCACTCTATTTTGGTCGGCGTCACCTTTCTGGCAAATTCTAGATGTTGAAACACAATCAAATTTGTCTGGGTTTAGCGCTCGGTATACTAGTAACTCTTTCAGCCTGTCAATCAGTCAAACCGTTTGTCAGCACGGAACAATGGCGACCCGTCAAGACTAAGCTTTTGGGAATTAGTGGCATAGTGTCGATAGCTCTTCATGCGGAACAACCTGAGTTCTTGATCGTGCATGATTCGAAGGGCAGAAAAGTCTACACGGCCAAGATTACTCTCAAGGAGAGGGGCCTGGAGTATGACGCGTTGGACTGGCACAGAAAGGACCCTAATGAGCCTAATGATACAGGATTCACAAAAGAACCTTTTGATCTTGAGGCGCTAACTCGCGTTCCTGGGGACGAGTCGTTCATGGCGCTGGCGAGCAAGGGGATTGTTTATCACATCAGGATAGCGCCTCATGAGACTGTTAAGAAGGTAGAAATCATTCAGGTATTGAATGAATTCAAATTGCCGAACCCTGACGACGAGAAAAACTTAGAGGGATTTTCGTTGCAAGCGTTTGGGGGTGACACCCTAGCGGTTTGGGCATATAGGGGGAACAATAAGAAGCCGGGAAGGATATATTGGGGATTACTGCAGCCGACCAAGGATGACGTGATCTTTCAGGACTCTGCGCCCTTGGTAGCACCGTGGCCTATCGGTTGTCGTCAGTCAGTCGACGGCAAATGCAGCGTTCGCCATGTATCTGATCTTCGCGTCGATCCCGGTGGACTACTTTACGTCTCGTCCGCTGCGGAGTCTAACGACGACGGTCCGTTTGATTCAGCAGTATATATTGCCGGAAAGTTCGAGCGTACCGGCAACCAATTCGCTCTGCAATTACGGTCTCCTTTAACGGAGCTATTCCGTTGCAAAGATCGGAAGGTCGAGGCTATCGAGATCTTGGGAGGCCATCCACTCCGGTTAATACTGGGATCTGATGACGAGAACCAAGGCGGCTCAGTTTTGCGAACTGAGCGAGATTGCGGCTGAGCAGCCGGATACTCTCTTGCACAACAGAGACTCGGCGCGGATATCTGCTCAGTACGGAAAAACTAAATAGCGATTCCGAGATGTCCGAATAATAGATTTTCTTACTTGACAAAATCAGCAAAAATTACGCCTTCAGAGAAAGTGGCGATTGGCTGATTGGCATGAGCCTCGATGCCCAAAGTGCGGCGAGTGGATCATCGATCCTTGGGAGTTAGGTGTAATCCTCCACGAAGACTGTGGCTATTGTGGGCACCCAAAGGTGGAAGGAGGCGTGTGTTAACCGGCGCCGGGTCGGCCGTTACCTAGAGCGCCAGGGATTGTTGCCGCGGGATATTGAGAACAGTTACCTCCAGCTTGAGGCCCTGGACGACTCCGCCATAAATGACCTGCAGGGCCATTCCACCACCTACTGTATCGCCGTCGGACCCCGGGCTGGGCGCAAAGGGTTCACCCTGGAAACCGTGCCGGCTCAGGAGGACAACGACGAAAACAGCCAAGTGGCCAAGACCAACGGCTTCTCCCTGCGCGCCGGCGTTGCCGCCAAAGCCCATCAACGGCGTAAGCTGGAACGGTTATGCCGCTATGTCGCCCGCCCGGCCGTGGCCACTGATCGGCTGGCCCTCACGGCGCAGGGCAACGTACGCTATACGCTCAAAACACCGCACCGCGGTGGCACTACCCACATCGTCCTCGATGCTGGACTGCGGGCGGCGAATTGGAGGGCATGAGTTGATTGTGTAAGGTTTGAGCCGGTTTTTCCCATATGATTGAAAATAGGAGAAGCCGGAATGAAGAAATCCAGAACGAGTTACGATGTTGAATAC
>JAOTWM010000225.1 GCA_029862885.1 Gammaproteobacteria bacterium | reverse complement strand
TCGGATATTTACCATTCTCCAAAAACGGCGGACAACTGATCTTTCATTTACTGTCCCAGTTATATCAACGAACCGCCGTGATCATCACCACCAATCTGGCTTTCGGTGAATGGCCTTCAGTCTTTGGGGATAAAAAAATGACAACGGCTCTACTCGATCGAGTGACGCATCATTGCGACATTATTGAAACTGGAAACGAGAGCTGGAGGATCAAGCACAGACATCAAATTTAACCCAATGGGTGGGTCAAAATTCAACGCCGATAGTGGGTCATTTTTCAAAGCCGGTTTACACTCACACACGGAATTTCTGACACCTCCCTTTGTTTCTGGTATCGAATCCGTTGTTTCCCACACTCAGGGCGAGTGACTCCTGGGGTGATCCACCCCGTAGACAAATGGAGAGTCTGGAACGTTTATCCCGGAGCGAGCCGGTGTGCGAACTGGTTGGGCCACCACTTGTGGCAACTGGTGCAACCGGCAAACAGATCGAGCTGCTGTTCCTTGATCCGGTTCTCCATGTCCCCGCGGGCACAACAGAGCTGGTCATACAGGTGTTCCGGGTCACCCTCGAGATTAGTCATCACATACCGACAGGAAATCAAATCGGTCACGGTATGCGACAAGCGTCTGCTGCAAGATCTCTTGCAGCTCTCCACCAAGGTCCGTCGCTACCTGCCGATTTCGTTTACGGCAGGCCGCCTCCATATTGCGCGTAAGCATCTGCAACCGAGCGGCACCAAAGGTTCCGGCGGAACTCTTCAGTGTGTGTGCTTCGACCTCTACCGTCTCCATCGATCCCTCTTCCAGGGCCTTATCCAGATTCTGCGCGCGAACGACGGCCTCACTGACGAATGCTTTTATCACCGACGGGACAACCTCGGGCGTCACATCCATAGCGAGTTGCTCAATGATACCACTGTCGAGCAATGGGACATCTGCATCCATGAATGCTGACACCGAATTCGGGCCAATTGGAGATGAAGGGGCCGCCGGTTCATTGGACAGCAAGCGCGCCACGATCTCCAGTAGCTGGCGCTTATCGAACGGCTTAGACAGGAATTCGTTCATCCCACCAGCCAGGCAGCGGTCGACATCTTCTTGCAATGCATTGGCTGTCAACGCGATGATTGGTACCTTGTCACCCGCAGGCATCCTACGGATCGCGGCTGCCGCCTCAAGGCCATCCACCTCCGGCATGCGCACATCCATCAGGATGGCGTCATAGGCCGCAAGCGCAAACATATCTGTTGCTTCGCGGCCGTTGTTGGCGATGTCGACTGTATACCCTGCGTTGCGCAGAAACACTGACGCCACCATCTGGTTCGCGAGGTTGTCTTCCGCGAGCAGCAAGCGGCCGGTGAGCGGTGCCGCTGCTCGCTCGACTGACCGCGTCACCTGACCCCCGTCGAGTGGATATGTGCGGCAAGCATCAAGCAGCCTGTCGATAGTCAGAGGCGTTTGTACCAGCGCGTCATATGGCCCTTGGTTCACTCGTATCGACAATGTCGGGTTTGCTGCCGCGGCGAGCAGCAATAAGCAATTCACCCCAAAAGCCCGCGCGCTCTGGCCCAGGCTATCGAGTTCTCCGGCCGGCAGCTCTGCGTCGACCAAAACTACCTCCAATTCCCCGGACATCAGCTGCGCCGCGTCTTTCGCGGTTGTGACGGTGTCGATAGTACAGCCAGCGGTCGCGCACAGCCGGGTCAATGCAGCAGCGATCAGCGGCTGGAAACCCACCGCGAGCGCTTGCCGACATGGCACTGCGCTTGTGTCACACTTTCCACTCGGCGCCGTCGCCGGCAGTTGTAATGGGATGTCCAGCCAGAACCGACTGCCATGACCCGGTTCGCTGTCGAGTTCAATACTGCCTCCCATTAGGCCCGCGAGGCCCTGACAGATCGACAGGCCGAGACCGGTACCACCGTGGCGGGTGGAGTCTGAATCATCCACTTGTTGGAACTCGTCGAACAATGTTGCCTGCGACTCTGCTGGGATACCGATGCCTGTATCCTCGACTGTGAAACGCAGATTGACACCGTCGATGCGCTTTTGGATCTGCTCAACCCAAAGCACTACGCCGCCCTTCTGCGTGAACTTCAGCGCATTATCGAGTAGGTTAACCAGGATTTGGCGCAGACGAGTGGTGTCGCCGTGCACCCAGTTGACGACGCCCGGGTCCACTACCGCCGCGGCGTGCACCGCTTTATCACGGGCTTTGAATGTGGTGGTGTCTATTACCTCGTTGACTAGGTGGCGGACTTCGAAATCTGTGTTTTCCAGTTTCAGATGTCCGGCCTCAATCTTGGAGAAGTCTAGGATGTCGTTAATTAGGCTCAAGAGTATCTTGCCCGAGTTCTCTGCGGTTTTGACATACAGTCGTTGGTCCTCACGCAACTGGGCGTCGAGTAACAGGCCCAGCGACCCGAGTACCGCATTCAGCGGTGATCGGATCTCGTGGCTCATATGCGCAAGGAAGCGCGACTTGGCCTTTGAGGCAACCTCTGCCATGTGTCTCGCATCCATCAGCGCTTTTTCCTGCGCCTTGCGCTCGCTGATATCGCGCACCAGTGCGGTGAAGAAGGTCTCACCGTCGACCTGGATCGGTTGCACCGTCAACTCCACCGGAATCTGCTCACCGTCCGACCGCAGCGCCGGCACTTCTATGCGATCACCCAATACTGGACCTTCGCCGGTCGCAAAATAGTGTTGCATACCCTTGATGTGCCGATCGCGCAGTTCGGGCGGCACCAGGATCTCTGACATTCGCTGACCCATGACCGCCTCGCGGGAGTGACCAAAAATCTCCTCTGATTTCGCGCTGAATTCAATGATGCGGTCCTGTGCGTCGATAGTTACCAGCCCGTCGAGGTTGGCATTGATGATCGCCGCACGCATCGCCTCGCTCCGGCGCGCGGCCTCTTCCGCATGTACCTGATCCGTGAGGTCACGTATCAAACCAACGAACAAGTGCAGGTCGTCGATCACCATTTCCGAGACCGACAGATCGATCGGGAAGTTAGTGCCGTCCTTCCTCAATCCGGCGACCCGCCTGCCTCGGCCGATCACTCGAGCCTCCTGCGTGGCAAGGTAACGCTGCAGGTAATCATCGTGCTGTGAGCGATGGGGTTCAGGCATTAGGATAGAGACATTTCGGCCGACCAACTCGGAGACCTGGTAGCCGAACAGACGGGCACCGGCCTGGTTGATGCCGTCAATGATGCCGTGTTTGTCGATGGTAATAAGGCTATCGACGGCGGTATCCAGGATTGTCGACAGACGCAGTTCCCTATCCGCCAGGCGCGCGGTTAGCTCCTTGCTTTCAGACATACTGCGTTCCATCGCCCGCTGTGACTTGGCGAGACGGGATGACATCGTGTTGAAGGCCCTGCTCGTGTTTGCCAATTCGTCATCACCGTTGACGCGCACCTGCGTTCCGTAGTCACCCTCAGTAATCGACTGTGCGGCGTGGGCCAGACTATTCAGGCCACGTGTCAGGTAGACGCCGAGAATGCCAGAAAATAAGGCGACCAACAGCATCTCGACCATGGCAATCCCGCTCAGATAACGTCGCGCGGCCGCAATCAGCGCGGTAGCGCGCGACACCGACAGTCCCAGTTCCACTCGGCCGAAGACGAATTCGCCCTCGGTCAAATTGACACCGACGTCGAATATGCCATCGTCGACATCCTCGAGGCCGCTGTCTTGCGCGAACGGTCGCTCGAGTACTTCCTCAGCTCCCGCCTCGGCGAGGAGCCGTTCGCTATCTTTGACGCGTACGTACACGATATCAGGTGAGGGCAACATCTGCTTGGCCACGCTGTCGAGGCGGGCGAGGTCCGTAGCCAGTACTGCATCACGGGTAAGATTGGCCATCGTTTCCGCAGTAACCTGAGCACGCAGCGAGAGTTCTTTCTCACTGGATTCCGTCAGGTAATTCAAGCTGAGTAAGACGAGGATCAACAATAGAGGGCCCTCGATCAGGGCCACACCGATTATCGTCTTGAGTCGAAATGACACAGTCGAATGCCCTCAGAGATCGTTGAGCATTGACGCGCCGAAGCGGAAGCGTGTCGACCTTGCGGCGAGTTCCGACCACGATCCTGAATAGATGGGCGAAGGGTCTGTCAGTGATTGCGGTGATTGTCTCACTGGCGCTCAGTCTTTGCTGCCCACTACAGTCGTTATGTTTAGCTGACGCACGTCGTCCCAGTCGGCATTGGCGGCTGCTTCAAATCCCTTGACTTTGAGTCTTTTCAGCGCGGCGCGTCCCGCTTCGTCGTCGCTCATCATTGCGAGCGCTTCGCGTACGGCGGCAACGATATCGGCCGGGACACGCGGGTGGGCCGCGATCGCGTGCGGAGTGTACCCCTGCGTCATCCACAGGACGCGCAGCTGTTCGCGTATCGTCGGTTCGGTCGCGTTCAGGGTCCTAACCACCCCGCCGCCCGCCGGATACAATCCTTTCGCTACCGCCCGATAGACAGAGTCGTGGGAGGACACATACTTTGCCTCGAATTCGATGTTTCTTGCGTTCAGGTTGGCGCGGGGCAAGACGCTGGCGGCGAAGGCCGCCGGGGCTGGAAATGCCAGCGTCAGGCCATCCAGTTCACCTAGCGCCTGGATGGGTGAGTCCTTGCGTACGACGATAACGCCCCGGATAAGCTTATCCCTGGCTTTGGCGACAGCCTGGTAGCCTGTGTCACCCTGATTGAATATCGTGAAGTGATAGGGGTTCATGTACGCAAAGTCATAGTCTTCAGATCGCAACCGATTCTCAAATGTTGGGATATCCGGTGCAGTGCGAAACGCGAAATGATGTCCGGTGTGTATGTTTAGATAGCTTAGCACCGGGCCCCAGGATTGCAGCAGTTTGCTCGCTGCCTGTTGGGGCACGAGTGCGAAACTAAAGGCACTCTCCTGGGTATCGTTTACCGAATCGGCCGCGCTCGCGGCCAGGGCGAACAAAAAACCGATGAATCCGCTCGTCAGGCGCGACGCCTTAGTAGCCATTTTCACCTCCTTGGACCATCTCTATCAGGGTGTCAAAAGTCTATGCAAGGTCCGGGCCAGACTGCGAGGCGATGACTGAACAGGCCCAATTCCTTTCTATTCCCGGCAGTTTTGGCATCTACCAACCCCCGTTTCGCGGAATGCTTTGCAAAATGCGAAGCAAAACGCCCGGTGCCGCGCCACCAATACCGGCCATCAGCGCATTTATGGCGTCCGCCGGACACCGTGCATACAAGCCTGGACTGCTATTCGATGCGAGTTGGCTCAATTCTCGCTTGCGGTGCCACTTATCCGGGCGGAATCCATCTGGGGCTCGAACAGGACTAGGTGGTCGATAGAACCGGATGGAGGCCAATTTGGCCATCGAGACCAGCAAGTGTGACCTCAAACTGTCAATTTTCTTATTTCACGTGCTGGCGTCTACGTCCTCGGGTGTCTATATTTATCAACAGAAATCATTCCTAGGCGGGTTGGTTGGGCCGATTAATTAATGTCTTCCGTAGGTTTTGTGTGGCAAATACGCTTATCTTGTCACAAGTGATGCAAATATGGACTTCTAAGAGTCTACGCAGCAGACCTCATTCCATGATTTGGTTCGGGTGCATGGGATCAGCGCCGCTGGTGGGAAGGCGGGCGACCTGGTCTGCGATCTCTCTATATGCCGCTCGAAATGTTGACCATGAGACCGACGTCGAGATTCGATCGCGATACCGGGACCTATGAATTTTGATGGCATGAAAACGGGCAGCTAAATGCAGACCGAAGAAGCTCTGATCTATGCGACGGCGCCCATTAAGTAACGGGATAGTTACGTTTATTTGAATGCATTGTCGATGACTCAATCACATATTGATGTGCTACTGGTGGAAGACAGCGGGGCACTCGCAAAAGCGTATATGGAGTACCTGAAAAGTATGCCGATTACGGTGACCCATGTCGCCACCGGAGCGGGGGCGCAGGATGTACTCAAACAACAGATCCCAAAGGTCATGCTGCTGGACCTTGCGTTGCCCGATATCAATGGAATGGACATTTTGCGGCAAGTGTCAAAATCGCAGATGCCCATCGAGGTGATCATTATCACCGCGCACGGTTCTGTTGATGTCGTTGTGGATGCCATGCACAGCGGTGCCAGAGATTTTCTGGAAAAACCATTCTCGGCGGACCGGCTGGTCACGACTGTGCGCAACGCTCTTGAACGTCACCGTCTATCGGGCATAGTGGAAAGTCTTGATGACGTGCATCGCAATCGCTATTGCGGGTTCGTGGGCTCTTCGATGCCAATGCAGGCGGTTTACAAGATGATAGACAACGTGGCGCCCAGCAATGCCTCAGTTTTTATCACGGGTGAGAGCGGCACCGGCAAAGAGGTTTGCGCGGAGGCCGTTCATAAAATGAGCGGCCGGCGTGACGGCCCATTAATTGCTCTGAATTGCGCGGCAATTCCCCAGGAGTTGATAGAAAGTGAGATCTTCGGTCACATCAAGGGGGCCTTTACAGGCGCTGCCACAGAGCGTAAGGGTGCCGCGTCTCAGGCCGATGGCGGTACCTTGTTCCTCGACGAGATCGCTGAAATGGATATTGATCTGCAGGCAAAACTGCTCCGATTCATTCAGACAAGCAGTTTTCAGAAGGTAGGTAGTAACAAACTTGAGACCGTTGACGTGAGGTTCGTGTGCGCAACCAACAAGGACCCGCTAGTCGCAGTGCGCGAAGGACGATTTCGCGAAGACCTCTATTATCGATTACACGTTATCCCGATCGAGCTACCACCGCTCCGCGATCGGGATGACGATGTGCTGGAGATAGCCAACCTATTCCTTGCCGATTACAGCGCGCAGGAACGAAAGGAATTCAATGGATTCAGCACCGAAGCTGCGGACATTCTGCGTACTTACCACTGGCCCGGGAACGTGCGCGAGTTGCAAAACGTTGTTCGAAATATCGTGGTAATGAACAACGATAAAGTGGTCACAGAAACGATGCTGCCGCCTCCCCTAAATGAAGTCAAGTCGAGCAGGCTGGCGGGAACGGCGTTTAAGCAGTCGCGTCATAATGGCGAGCCCTACGATAATACAGACGCGCAGAAAATGGTTACGGATGGCGAAATCGGCCCATTGTGGTTGGTTGAAAAGCAGGTCATCGAGAAGGCAATCGATCTGTATGCCGGAAATATTCCCAAGGCCGCAGCGCTTTTGGAAGTGAGCCCGTCGACCATCTACCGCAAGCGTCAGGCATGGAGCGAGGAAAAAACCCAGTGAACAGGGATGCGCACCTTTGCCTCTCTCCATGTCTGCGGCGGCAAAAGTCAGAAGAAAGTGATAAGTGCGGGTGCGCGTGGATCAGAGGCGCAAACCTGTAGAGGAGGCCCCCCATTTAGAGAATGACAATAGTCGCTGGACGGACGGCTTTCTGCTCGTATCGGAGAGCAAGAAACTGTCCACGATATTGATCGTGCCGCCGATCTCTACATTGATTATGTGTTGTCCCCAAATGATGCAGTTGGACACGTCCAGCTGCTCGCCGACATAGGTGTCTGGCAGGACCACCGTGCGATCGAGTGTGACATTTCGGTCGATGATGACTCGTTCTGAAAGCACCGAATTACCGCGAATCTCCACACTCTTGTCAACCCTGCAGTAGGGGCCAATCAACACGCTGCGGCCTGTGATGCTGTCGCGATGCCAACGGGCGCCGCCCGCGCTACGGATGCCGGGTTCCACCTCATAACCGGGCAACACCAAGCGTCGAAAACTACCCGCTGCTGCCTCCAAATTGGCTTGGTGATACTCGCTGGTGGAGCCGACGCAGTTGAAACGTGCATCGCGCTCATCAAAGGCAACCGCATCGATTCCTTCTCGCAGCGTCAGCGGCTTGGGTATTACGAGTTCAAACAACGCCTCCAAGGGCACCGGCATGCGACGCACCAATAGCCCGAAGCCATTCCCCCCTGCAGTTGCGTATACTGTGGGCATTGCCGACTCCTGCGCAGTGTGTAGGAACTGACTCACCGGGCAGTCCCAGAGAATGTCGCCCCTGGCAATCAACCACTCATGCTGATGGCCCTTTAAGTTGGTCAGATCTTCGGCGATGAGTTCGGCGCTGGAGAGTACGGTCAACTTCACACCCCACGTCCCG
>JAOTWM010000015.1 GCA_029862885.1 Gammaproteobacteria bacterium | reverse complement strand
CGAAAATCGCCATTCTTGTTATTCGTGCTCTGAGAATTCATGGATGAATTATTCAGAGCTTCCATAGATAGGCGTGCTTCGATGACGGACCTTATGGATTGCTCTGCATAAACTGATCGATAAGCGACACCAGTGTGCTTGGGGCGTCTTCCTGGCAGTAGTGTCCGGCATTCGCTAGTCGCACCACCGGCCGCTCTGGCCAGAGCGCCTGGAAATCGCCTATTGCGAGATCCGGAGGAATGGCATGATCGCGCATTCCTTCTGCCAACATGGCGGGGATACTCTTGAGAGCGGAGACTCCGGCCGCGCCCTGTTGTACGTATTCGCGGATACGAACATGATAGGCGTCGAGCGGGAACTCGATGGCGCCGATGCATTCAGGCGGTGTCGTGAACGGCGAGGAGTATGCGCGCAACCATGCTTCCGTCACCACCGACGAATTTTCAAATCCAGGAATTTTCATAACCGACAACACGGTGCTGCCGAGATGACTAAGCACCGCCTCGGTACGCCCGCTCTCCAGGCCCTCTCCGATCCACCGAAACCAGCGGCTGTCCTGTAATCGCGGCAAGTCTTTACGACCGGCCGTACCGTAACCGGCAAAGCTGTTGGCGAAAAACATTCGTTTCACACGATGTGGATATCGCGCAGTGAATTGCGTGCCAATCGGGCCGCCCCAGTCCTGCATCACAAACGTAATTTTTTCCAAATTAAGAGTTTCGATCCAATGGGTCAGATTATCGACATGGGATTCGAGGGTGTACTCGCGATCCGGTGGCGTATCCGATCTGCCGAATCCCATATGATCTGGGACCAACACCCGATAGCGCAATGCCAGTGACGGTATCATGTTGCGATACAGGTAACCCCAGGTCGGTTCGCCGTGCAGGCAGACAATAGGCTCCGCATCCAGCGGGCCCTGGTCTACGTAGTGCAGGCGGAACGCCGCGGCGTCGTCGTCGATTGGAATCTCGTGGAAGCACGGCGCGAACGGCCACATGCCATCGAAAGTATCGTTGCTATCGATCATCATCCCTACACCGAACTACACCGATTGCGAGTCCCATCGTCGCTGCTGCGGATTAAGAAGGTAACGCATCGCAGGCGCGGCGACAAACGTGTTGCGCCGGGGGGCCCGGGCCAGCCCTACAGTTGCTTAGGGTTCACTGGTCGAGCAACCGCGTCGGGAAAGACGTTACAGGAACGTCTGTTTTGCGAATTCTGCGAGTTGCTTGGCCGCCGTATCGAGCGCGTGCTTCATCGAGCCACCGAACATTCCTTTATCCATTCGCGACGTCGCCTCAACCGAAGCCAGGGTATTTCCAATCACATCGAGGTAGCGGATCACAACGACGACCGAACCCGCACCGCGATTTCGGTAGCCATTGTCACGCACCCAATACCAGGACGATAAGACCTAGCAGCGAAAACCGGATTACTTTAATCGGATAGCCTCCCGCAATCGGTTAACTGGCGACGCCAACTTATGTGGCGTTCCACCACGCTAACGGCTGTGGCTTAAGGCTGGATTAAGGGCGGCGCCGACAGAATCAACCTACGCGGTCGGGTCCGACTCGTCATCGCTAGGCAGTTCGAGCAGTGGCACGGACTTCACCGCATTGCCCGCGATTCCCTTGACCGAACTGTACATGTGGTTGGTGTTCAACAAAACTTTTTGAATTTGCTTCTCGCGCTTTTTCCACAAACTTTGCATCGATCGCTTTTCGGCATCCAGATCCACATTCATTTGCGTAAATCCTTCTACAATAGCTTCAACCTGGAGCCGAAATTCGTTGCCGGTAAGATAATCGTAGAGCATTGTCATCTTGTCGCCCTTGTTTTCCTGGGTGGCTACTGCAAGGCCGACGCGAATTACGGTCTCTCTCAACACCGAACAAAGTCCGCGAAATTCTTCAAAGCTGCACACCCATATGCCATCCCTTAGACCCATACGGTGCATATCACCGGGCATCGACTCCGTCACCAATACGCCGATATCGGCATTCTTCTCTCGTATGTCGTTCTTGAACTTCTCAATCCACGTGGGCTGAAACCCCTTGGTTCGTTTGCTCTCGTAATAGATGCTTCCGCAGTTCTGCCGAGTGGGAGTATTGACGATCTGTAGACAATCGGCACCGCGCGCACCCTTTTTAATTTCGACGACTTCATCCAGCGGAAATTGCGTGCTCAACCAATCTTCGACAGCTAGCTCCTGAACTTCGCCTTGCAACTGCATGGAGCTTTGCTCTGCTTTCCGTTGGGCGTCTTTCAGCTGCTGGTTCAACTGCGCGATTACCTGTTCTTTCTCGGACAGCAGCAGCATCGACCGTTCCATTTCGAGTTTCGTAATTCGCTCTCGCTCGGCGGCCAGCCGCTCGGTTAGTTTTTTCTCCGATTCGGCTTCGATGGCATCTTTTAGTCCGTCCTTCTCCCGGGTCAGCCGTTCGATAGTAGATTTGGCTTTATTAAAGTCCTTGAGCTGTTCGGATTTCTCGGTCAATTCGCTCCGTAGCGAATCGAGTTGCTTCGATTGTTGCTCATTAATTTCGGCCTTTATGCGGGCGACCAGTTGTTTCTGCTCCGATTCAATACCAGCTTTGATGGCAGCCGCGACTTGTTGCGTTTGCTGCTGCTTCTCCTTTTCTAATTGCTCCCGATCGGCACCTAGCGCATCGCGCTCGCTCTTAAATTTCGATTTTTCCCGAAGCAGCTCGTCGTTGTATTTCTTCTTTAGTTGAGCGTCGACCTGATGGTACAAAATGTCTTGCACATCTATCGATTGGCCGCAATTAGGACATTTAATTTTGTTACCAGAAGAATCCATGATGCCAGAACGTTACCTTTTACCAACTGTCCGTGCCGACGCAAATCGGCGATCCATCAACGACAACCAGATCGGCACAACCAATTCATGCGGAGCGCTAATCACTGCTACGCATCCAATAAGCCAAACTTGTCGTTAAATATTATATTGACCATAATCCAATTTGTGCCTATAGAAATACAGATTCCACGTCGTCGGATGAGTATCGTGTTTCGATAAATAAATGGAGCGGCGGTGATTGCTCGCCCCATTTCGTAACTCCGGCGTTATGACGGTTGAATGCTACAGTGCGGGACGACCTCATAATGTTGAACCACGGGAAACGGATCGTAAAAGTGGTGCAGCAAATCTCGCCAGCGCTGATAGGCCTCGGAATTTCGAAATCCTTCGGTGTGATCGAGTAATGTTTCCCATTCGATGAGTAACATATAACGGTTGGCATCCTCGATGCACTTCTGCAATCGGTGTGACAAATAACCCGGCATCGCCACGACGATTGATTGTGCCTCCGCGAATGCAGACTCGAATTGTTGGGCCCGACCTGGCTTAACATCGAGGATAGCAACCTCTAGTATCATTTCGGCTAGTTGAGCAGGTTGCGCCACGTTACGGCCTGTGTCATCGCTTGTTCAGTGGTAATTGTTTAAGGGGCGACGCGATCGCACCGCGTTGTTCGCTGCTAATCTCCTGAGTTATTCGCCGATTCGACGCGGGATAGTTTTTTAGACGATATCCGCTCCTGTGGTCGAGCCGGGGGCGAATCGGGCGTGGCTCGAACCCACCGCCACAGTTCGGGCATAAATCGAATAGCCTCGTCTCGACGCAATTCGCACAGCGAGTGCGCTCGGATGAGTAGATCCAAGCCTCCGTCGAATTGGGCGGGAGATCCTTATCGCAACATTCGGAATTTGGACGCAGCTCAAGCATTACTGTTCTCGTACGCGTGCAATCGTAGCGCAGAACCTAACTTGGTTGAGAACAATGATCAAGCCGTTGTAATACATTGCGTGCTGTCGATCCGTAGCTCCAGGCCGTACTGGGTGAAGGGTGCTCCGCCGACATGAGGCAGCGGCACCCACCACGAGTAGACACCGTAGCGCTGTCGATTCAGTCTTATCGGAGAGTTCATAATTTGGCAATTGTCCAACAATAGATCGACCGCGACGACCCGCTTGGCCCACTGCATCACCCACGATGCAACGGTTGCATTACATCGATACCACAATTCTCGGCCCATTGTGGGTTCACAAAACCCCAGCGTCGGATGCCGTACTCGAATCGAACCGTAACGACTATCTCTTTGCGCACTGGCCAAGCGTAGTCCGTCGGCGGCCCGAAATACGATTTCGACCGCAAAACGATCCTCGGTGCCTGGTGCGGTGGCAATATCGTGCACGGATACCCAAACGTAACCGCGCAAGCCCGACCAAACGAAACCACCCGCCACCAAGGCCGCCGCGACGATGGCGATAACTGACACGCAGACGATCAGACGCCGCCGCCACCGGTTAGCAGAGTTTGAAGATGCCGACACGTGCTGCCGATCAGCGCGGGCGTATTACTCGTCGACGGGGCCGTGGGCGACAATATTTCGCTCGCGGGCAGTGGCCACAAATCGCGGCGCGCTATCATGCACATCGAACCACGAGATACGTTCGCCGTAAAAAACATGGCTCTGCGCGGGATAGTCTTCGGGATGATCGAGCGTGCTGATATAGATATGAATTTCATCGTCGTAGCGATCCGCCTCGTAACTCAGCGGTGTGCCACAAGTGGTGCAAAAACGACGCCACACGCCCGGTGATGACTCGTACACACCGGAGCTGCCGGTATTAAAAGTAAAGTTCGAATATCGAAAGCCCACGAAAGTTGTAACCGGGGCACCGGTACTACGCCGGCAGCTGTGGCAGTGACAGTGTGCAACCCACAGTGGCGGGCCGGCGACTTCGAAACGCACAGCGCCGCACAGGCAACCACCGTTGGCAATATCGCTCATCATGCGATCCTCGTCGTCAAGCATCGGTATTATACCGACCAATACCGACCAATACCGACCGCCAATCCGAAATTTCTTCAATTGGAGTCTTTATCAATTCTGGACCGGCCATTCCACCCGTAAATTTTTCGCGAGATCCGGCCGCGCGCCACGTACTCAAACGAGTTGCGATTCGTTCCTATTCCCCTGGCGAGAGTAGTTTTCCCATACTAATGAGGTTCTCTACACGGTAGCCTAGCTTGCTGTAAAACGCGGCTACTTCGGTATTGGTATCGCGTATTTGCAGGTTCACCTTCGGACACCCTATGCGCTGCAGCGCAATCTCAGCATGCCGCACCAGTTGTTCGCCGAACCCGCAGCGGCGGTGACTTGGTTTTACTGCGATGGAATTTAACCAACCGCGGTGACCATCGTAGCCGGCCATAGCCGTACCGACGAGTTCGGTTTCGACTTCCAAAACAAAAAATAACTCCGGATGCCAAAGTCGTTTCT
This sequence comes from Gammaproteobacteria bacterium, assembly GCA_029862885.1. Taxonomy (GTDB): domain Bacteria; phylum Pseudomonadota; class Gammaproteobacteria; order Arenicellales; family JAOTWM01; genus JAOTWM01. The sequence continues at coordinate 22,663 of JAOTWM010000015.1, read as the reverse complement.
GTTGAATCACAAGGTGCGGTGCGTTATGGGGCGGATCGTCGGGAAATATTTCCTGCCACAATCGCGTGACCTGGGCCTCGTCTTGCGGGCGGAATGGCCGAATATTCGCCATCAGCGACCAGCCCGAGCCGACTCCGACGCACGCTGTTCTAATTCCTGCAAAACCTGCAGCGCAGCGCGTGCCCGATCGACAGGCACGAACAGATGGTCGTGGTAATACGCAGATACGGTGTTTGCCGGTATACCGTGCGCTGCAAGCGCCGCGCTGACGGCGGCCAGTAAGCCGACCGCATCTAAACTGGAATAGACCTGTAGCGTAATCATGCGGGCGATTAATGTGTACGGGAGTTTCAGGCGATCGGCTTGTTCGCGCAGCACAATCACGGTAACGCCTTCTGTCTCGAAAAATGTACCAAGCGCTCGCTCCGGCAATCGCTCGTATTCGCCGATGTCGAGGCTGCAAATGACATACTCACCCTCTGCCAGAGTGGGCGCCAAATTTTCTAGCAATATATTGAGATTCGCCTCCGCGTTCACCGCATCACACCGGTCGCAACGTCAGCCAACCCCTGCTGCATGACTCGCGCAACATGTAACGCACGACGTCCCACCCCATCGTAAATCTGCTGGCGGCAACTCGTGCCGTCCGCAATGATAATAGTCTCGGCCTCGGCAGTGCGCAGCTGTGGCAATAGATCCAATTCTGCTATTTGCATAGATACATCGTAAGTTCCGGCCCCGAACCCGAACGCTCCGGCCATGCCGCAACATCCGGCAACGATGGTATGCACGGTTAGATCGTCGATTTGCCCCAGTACAGCTTGTACCGACGGCATTACCGCAAACGCTTTTTGATGGCAGTGGCCATGCAGTAACGCACGACGGCCGCGCAACCCGGGCATTCTGATCGCGTAACGGTTGTTTTCGTATTCGCGGGCGAGGAATTCCTCGAATAAATACGAGTGCCGTGCCAGGTCCGAAGTTTCCTGCGGCGGCAATAAGTTCGGATACTCGTCGCGGAACGTAAACAGACAGGATGGCTCCAAGCCCAGGACCGGAGTGCCGCGCTGCAAATGAGGCTGTAACGCTGCGAGCGTGCGCCGTGCTTCCGCGCGCGCCTCGTCCACCATACCAACGGAAAGAAATGTGCGCCCACAGCACAATGGCCGATCGCCGTCGCCCGCGGCCGCAAGCGATGGATTGTATCCGGCGGCGCGCAGCACCTGGATCGCGGCATGCACGTTGTCCGGTTCGAAATAGCGATTAAACGTATCGACAAATAAAATCACATCGCGCTCAGTATGTGCCGAACCCGAAGGATGGGTATTGTTAAATGGCCGTGGATGCCATGCGGGCAACCCGCGTCGGGCGCTAAAACCAGTCCACGCTTCGCTGCGTGAGGCCAACCACGGCCAGCGATTACGCAGATTTAGGAGCGTGCCAAAGCGTGACGCTACAGGCGCATAGCGCGGTAAGAAACCGATCAGTCGATCGCGTAGCGTACGACCGTGGCGCTTTTGATATTGATACTGAAATTCAATCTTCATTTTCGCCATGTCGACACCGGTCGGACACTCGCGCCGGCATCCCTTACACCCAACGCACAGCTCCATGGTATCGCGCATCGCATCCGTGGTCAGCGCGTCGGGTCCGAGCTGGCCGGACAATGCCAGGCGTAAGCTGTTGGCGCGGCCGCGAGTTAAATCGCGTTCGTTACCGGTGGCGCGGTACGACGGGCACATTACACCGACGTCGCGATTGCGGCACGCACCGTTGTTATTGCACATCTCCACGGCAGCACCGATGCCGCCCCACTGTGACCAGTCCAATGCCGTCGTGATCGGTGCTATCCGATAGCCGGGCTTAAAGCGGAACAGGCTCCGGTCATCCATCCGCGGCGGGTCCACAATTTTACCGGGATTCATACGCTGCTCGGGGTCGAACAGCGCTTTCAATTCCTCGAAGTTACGTACCATGCGCTCACCGAACATCACGCCGTGAAACTCCGATCGCACCAATCCGTCACCGTGTTCGCCGGAATGTGAACCCTTGTACTCGCGAACCATCGCGAATGCTTCCTCAGCGATAGCCCGCATCTTCACGGCATCGGTTTCAAGCTTAAGATTCAATACCGGACGCACGTGCAAACAGCCGACCGAAGCATGTGCATACCAAGTGCCGGTCGTGCCGTGTTTGCGAAATACCTCCGTTAACCGTTGCGTGTACTCGGCGAGATCGTCGAGTCGAACCGCACAATCCTCGATAAACGATACGGGCTTACCGTCGCCCTTCATCGACATCATGATATTGAGTCCGGCCTTGCGTACGTTCCAGATCGCTTGTTGAAAACCCGCGTCGACCGCCTCGACGACTCCGCCCGGAAATCCCAACTGCGCCATGTATTCACCGAGCCGGCGCAAGTCGGCAAGTTGAGTTGCGCGATCGTCGCCAGCGAATTCCACCAACAACAACGCGTCGGGTTTACCCTGTACGAACCGGTCGACCGTATCCCCGAACATGGGGATATCCCGCGATAGCTCAATCATTGTGCGGTCCACCAATTCAACCGCGCTAGGACCCAATTCCACCAAGTGACGGGCCGCACTCATCGCGTCGTAGAACGTCGGGAAGTGACACACACCTAGGACGCGATGCGCGGGAATCGGATGTAGCTGCAGTTGCAGTCGCGTGGATATCGCCAGCGTTCCTTCCGAACCCACCAGCAGGTGAGCAAGATTTACGCCGTGTGGACCGTGGTCGGGCAGCAACGCATCGATGTTGTAGCCACCAACCCTCCGCATCAAGTCTGGGAAACGCTGTTTAATTTCGTCGGCCTCACGGGCGCCCAATGCCAATACGGCGGCCGTTAATTCACGGCTGCGCGGCGAACGGTGATCCGCGGATAGATCGGTGTCGATTGGCCCGAAGTGCATTGATTGACCATCCGCCAACATCGCCTCGATCGCGACCACATTGTCGCGCATCGGTCCGTAGACAATAGAACGCGTACCACAGCTGTTATTGCCCGCCATACCCCCCAGCGTGGCACGACTCCCGGTCGAGATATCGACCGGAAACATCAGTCCGTGCTCGCGTAGCGTATTGTTCAACTCATCCATGACCACGCCCGGTTGCACCAAGGCCGTACGACGATCGGCGTCAATCGCAACGATCCGATTCAGATACTTGCTCGTATCCACCACCAGGGCTCGACCGACAGTCTGACCACACTGCGACGAACCCGCGCCACGTGCCAGCAGCGGCACGCTGGCATCGCGTGCAATATCGACGATTCGCTGAATATCGGCTTCGTTTCGGGGTACCACCACCCCGATTGGTTCGATTTGATAAATCGACGCATCGGTACTGTAACGGCCGCGCGCAAACGCATCGAACAACACATCGCCCTCGATTTCGCGCCGCAACCTTGCTGCGAGCTGCGGGTCACCGAGCGGCACCGAGCTTACCGCTAATTTAGGATTAACCATGGTATGCGGGTGGCCGCCGATATTGTTCCATGCCATAAACTCCACGTGAGGGTGCACGACATAAGAAACTTGCTTGAGGCAGCGAATTCATTGATATACGTTGCGGGACGGCGGCACTATTGCGCCGATGCGAAGATTCACAGGGTATTTGCATGCAACGGTTGCGTGCCGGGCTGCGGGGCTGTAGTCGGTTGCATTACGCCAAATTTGGATGCAGTATGCAATTGATACTAGCACTTAAATTTGCGCCTCAAATAGTATGCACAGCAGCGGGCGTCATTTTTTGCAGATACCCGGACCCACCAATGTTCCGGAACGCGTTTTGCGCGCGATCGACAGCGCAACCATCGACCATCGTGGGCCAAGCTTCCGGGATCTTGGTAATGAAGTGCTGGCAAATCTCAAACGGGTATTCCAAACCGACGCGCCGGTCGTGATTTTTCCGGCCTCGGGCACCGGGGCATGGGAGGCCGCGCTCGTAAATACGTTGAGTGCCGGAGACCGGGTGCTGATGTGCGAGACTGGGCATTTCGCAACACTGTGGCGTCATCTCGCCGAGAAATTTGGCCTCGAGGTGGAATTCATTGCCGGCGACTGGCGACATGGCGCCGACCCGCAAGCCGTTGAGGCTCGACTGGTTGAAGATCGCAACGGCGATATCAAAGCCGTGTGTGTCGTGCATAACGAAACGTCGACGGGCGTGACCTCGCGTATTGCTGAGATTCGTGCCGCCATCGACAGCGCACGGCATGCCGCGCTATTCCTGGTTGACACAATTTCATCGTTGGGCTCGATCGATTACCGCCACGACGACTGGGGCGTCGACGTCACGGTGGCGGGTTCGCAGAAAGGCCTTATGTTACCGCCCGGTTTAAGTTTCAACGCAATCAGCGATAAGGCCCGCAGTGCGGCCGTGCGAGCCACGCTGCCCCGATCGTATTGGGATTGGGCGGACATGCTGGCGGTCAACCGCAATGGTTATTTTCCGTACACGCCCGCCACCAACCTATTGTACGGCTTGCGGGAAGCGCTGAGCATGTTGCTGGAGGAGGGCATGGACAGGGTTTTCGCGCGGCATGCGCGGCTCGCAGAAGCCTCGCGGTGCGCGGTGCGCGCTTGGGGGTTGGAAATTTTGTGCCGTGATCCGCGCGAATACAGTGATTCGTTAACCGCTGTATTGATGCCCGAGGGCCATGACGCGGATTCGTTCCGCGCTACGGTACTCGACCGGTTCAACATGTCGCTCGGTAGCGGGCTCGGCCAACTCGCCGGCAAGGTGTTTCGGATCGGCCATTTAGGGGATTTCAACGAACTGATGCTGGCCGGCACGCTGAGCGGCGTGGAAATGGGGCTCGAGCTGAGCGAGGTGCCATATAATCGGGGCGGGGTCCAAGCGGCCCTGCTACAACTGAGCACCGATCGGCGCCGGGATGCAGCGGCGGCGAGCGCCGCCTAATCGGCGACAATCGACATTGGTATGATCTCGCAATGTTACGGAGTAACATCGACATGGAGGTCGGGCGAACCCCGTCACGAATGTCGCTGTCAATCACAATACTCAATACTGGAGGAATGTAGACGATGAATAAGTGGCTTAGCAGTGTAATTGGCGTCGCGCTGTTCGCGGCCGGTGGTTTTGGCGTCGCGAACGCGCAAGTAGAACTTAAATTTGGTCATGTCGGTGCGCCCGGCTCGTTATTCGCGATTTCGGCGGAGGAGTTCGCAAAACGCGCCAACGCGAAATTGGACGGCAACGCCACAGTAACTGTATATGGGTCGAGCCAACTTGGTAAAGACAAAGAGTTACTACAGAAGCTTAAGCTCGGCACCGTGGACTTCTCTCTGCCGTCGACGGTTATGTCAAGCGTTGCCGACGAGTTCGGTCTGTTCGAAATGCCCTATTTAATCAAAGATAGAGCTCACATGGCGCGCGTCGAGAAGGAAATTGTCTGGGACAAGATCGTTCCGGCCGCCGAAGCGAAAGGCTACAAAATTCTCGCGCTATGGGAAAACGGATTCCGGCACATCACCAATAACGTGCGCCCGGTCAACGTACCGGCCGATCTGCAAGGCTTGAAACTGCGTACCCCGAAGGGCGCCTGGCGGGTGAAGATGTTCCAAACCTATGGCGCGAATCCGACACCGATGTCATTTTCAGAGGTGTTCACGGCATTGCAGACCGGCACCATCGACGGGCAGGAAAACCCGTATGCGCAGATCTATAGTGGTAAATTCCAGGAGGTTCAGAAATTCTTGTCCGTCACCGGGCATGTGTATACCCCGGCCTATGTGACCGTAGGTGCGGACAAGTGGGCGCAACTCGATGCTGGCATCCGCGAGGTTTTGGAGGAAACCGCCAAAGAACTCCAGGCCTTCGTCTACGAGACGGCTGAACGGTTCGAGGTGGAATTATTGGATAAGATCAAAGCGGCGGGGGTCGAGGTCAATGAGGCGAACAAGCAAGCCTTCATCGATGCTAGCGGCGGCATTTATGACGAGTTCGCGACCAGCGTACCAGGCGGCGCGGACATGGTGACCAAGGCACAAGAGCTCGCCAACTAACCAGCCGTGATCCTAACTTGACGCCCCCGCCTTCACGGGGGCGTTGCTGGTTTGGTTCGCGGGTTTACCGAATCCAGTCGGATCGATGTTGCAGAAATTTCGAATTGCGATTCAACGTCTGCTCGAAGTAACGGTGTGCACGCTGTTACTGGCCTTGGTGATCATTGTGGTCGTGGCTGTGGTGTACCGTAAGTCTGGGCATTCCCTGGTCTGGTACGATGAGGTGGCGTCGATTGTGCTGGCGTGGCTCACCTATTACGGCGCGGCACTCGCTGCGTTGAAGCGTTCCCATATTGGATACTCCGGGCTCGTGGATGCCACGCGACGACCGCTGAAATTTATCCTTTTGATTGTCGCCGAAGCGGCCGTGATTGGGTTTTTTATTTTGCTGGCCTGGGTCGGCTATAAAGTACTCCTCGTGTTGGAGGGCGATAGTCTGGTAAGCCTGCCGGCGGTGTCGGTGCAAATTACGCAGTCCGTCATTCCGATCGGCGCGGCGTTGTTCGTCATTGCCCAGGTAGTGAGCTTGCCCGATCACTGGCGCCGCGCCACGTCCACTGGCGCTAGGTCGGCTGGGACCACGGCAGTGCGATCCGACGACCAGTTATGATTATCCTGCTGATGTTCATCGGGCTGTTCGCACTGATCATGATCAATGTGCCGATCGCAGTTGCGCTAGGCATCGTTGGGGTGGCGGCGATGCTGGCCGCTCAGGGTATCGGTATCCTGCCCAATATGGCACTCGTGATGTTTGACGGTGCCACCAATTTTCCGTTGATCGCAATCCCGCTGTTTATATTCGCCGGGGCCATCATGAATTCGTCCGGCATTTCACGGCGCTTAATTGCATTCGCGTCCGCCCTGCTGGGCTTCATCAAGGGTGGCTTGTCGATGGTAAACATCGGCGCCTCGCTGTTTTTTGCCGAAATCTCCGGCTCGGCAGTGGCGGATGTAGCGGCATTGGGATCGATATTGATACCGTCGATGAAACGTAAGGGGTATCCCGCTCCGTTTGCGGCGGCAGTCACCTCTTCGTCGGCGTCTTTAGCCATCATCATACCGCCATCGATTCCAATGATTTTGTACGCGGTTATGTCGGACAGTTCGGTCGTGCAATTGTTTGTGGCGGGTGTTGTCCCCGGTGTGCTGGGTGGTGTATCACTGATGGCGGTGGCCTATTGGTTTGCAGTGCGATACGACTACCCGGTCGAAGAAGCGTTTGGGTTCAAACGCGTGATACAAACATTCAAGGACGCCGCTTGGGCTTTTCTTTTGCCGGTAATCATACTGGGTGGAATTTTTGGAGGCTACGTCACCGCCACCGAAGGCGCGGGCTTGGCGGTGGTGGCGAGTTTGTTTATCGGCGGAGTGATTTACCGCGAACTCGACTTTCAGCATCTGTTGCGATCGATGATCGAGGGCGCCGAACAAACCGCCGTGGTCATGTTATTGGTGGCGGCATCGGCACTGGTGGGGGTATATCTGACTGAAGCGCAGGTACCACAGGATTTGGCGCGTGCTATTAGTGGTGCCACCGATAACAAGTGGTTTATATTGGGTTTGCTGAACATCTTGTTTTTGGTCATTGGTATCTTTTTACACTCAGCAGCGGCAATTATTCTGGTGGTTCCAATCGTCATACCTCTGATCACTGCGGTCGGCATCGATCCGGTGCACTTCGGCATCATCGTTACGCTTAATCTTGCTATCGGCCAGCAAACGCCGCCGGTAGCCAGTGTGCTGGTTACGGCCTGCTCGGTCGCGAAGACCGATATTTGGGAGGTGAGCAAGGTCAATATCTACTTTGTGGCGGTGTTGTTGTTGATGCTGATACTGGTAACGTATGTGCCAATTGTGCCGATGGGGTTGGTGGAATTCTTCTATCGCTAACGGAAGCAAGCATGTCCGAATTAATCCTCGCGCAACGCGACGGTGCAATTGCCACGGTTGTCCTTAATCGCCCGACGAAACTCAATGCGCTGACGAAGCCGATGTGGCAACAGCTCGGCGCGGTCATGAGGTCGCTGGACGCCGATGATTCTGTACGTTGTATCATCGTACGCGGTGCGGGCACAAAGTCGTTTGCCCCCGGCAACGATATTTCCGAATTTGAAAACGAACGCTCAAATATCGAGCAGGCTCGGGCCTACGGCAGCGTCATGCATGCGACGTTCGAGGCGTTCGCGAATTGCCGGCATCCAGTGGTTGCAATGATTCATGGAATCTGCGTTGGCGGCGGACTGGAGATCGCGGCGATGTGCGATTTGCGGATCTGCGGCGACTCGAGCCGCTTCGGTGTACCGATCAATCGACTGGGACTGGTCATGTCGTTGCTTGAATTGCGTGGCTTATACCAACTCGTTGGCCGTGCCGTGAGTTTGGAGATTTTGCTGGAAGGTCGGATATTCGATGCGGCCGAGGCCATGCAGAAAGGCCTGGTGACACGGGTCGTTGCAGACCAACGGGTCGAGGCCGAGGCAAACGCTTGTGCACTACGGATCGCAGAAGGAGCACCCCTGGTTGCACGCTGGCATAAACAATTTATTGGGCGATTCGAAGATCCGACGCCCCTTAGTGCGGCGGAGATCGACGAAGGCTACGCCTGCTACGGCACGGAAGATTTTCAAATCGGTTACCGTGCATTTTTAGCTAAGGCCACACCACGGTTCAAAGGTAGATAACATGGGACCGCTGCACGGTATCCGCGTGATCGAACTCGCACACATCATGGCGGGCCCGGCCTGCGGAATGATGTTGGCGGACATGGGTGCCGATGTCGTTAAGGTCGAGAAGGTTCCCGGCGGCGACGATACACGGCTCTCGGTGCCGCCCGAAATCGACGGCGAGTCGGCCGCGTTTATGATGATGAATCGTAACAAGCGGGGTATTGCGGTGGACTTGAAGTCGGATGCCGGCAAGAAGATAGTCCGGCGTCTCATCGACTCCGCCGATGTCGTGATCGAAAACTACCGGAAGGGCACGATGCAGCGATTGGGCCTTAGCTACGAGTCGCTCGCCCAACGCAATCCGGGCTTGATCTACTGCGAGATCTCCGGATTCGGGCGCACTGGGCCCTATGCGCAGCGCGCCGGCTTCGATCTTATTGCCCAAGCCATGTCCGGCCTTATGAGCATTACCGGCGAAGGCCCGGGCCGGGCCCCGGTAAAATGCGGCGCCCCCATTACCGACATCACGGCCGGCATTCTTGGCGCCATGGGGGTGTTAGCGGCCTATGTACATCGCGTGCAAACCGGTCGGGGCCAACGCGTCGACACCTCGTTGTTCGAAGCCGGCATCGTCCATACATTTTGGCAGTCGGCCATTGCACTTGCGACCGGCGCGCCGCCCACCGCGATGGGCAGTGCACACCCGCTCAATGCGCCGTATCAGGCGTTCCCCACCGCCGATGGTTGGATCACTATTGGCGCTGCCAATCAGGCAAATTGGTTGAAGTTGCTGGACGCGCTTGAGGCCGCGGAATTGCAACAAGATTCTCGTTTTACAGACAACGACGCGCGGATGCAGCACCTCGACGAACTCGAGCAAGTATTAACGTCCATTACACGTGAGCGCGACACCGCCGAATGGCTGCGGCGGTTTGAGGTGGGCGGTGTCCCCGCCGCACCGATTCTCGATGTCGCCGAGATGCATGCCGACCCGCAAACTCAGGCACGGGAAATGATCACCGCAGTCAACCACCAACGGCTCGGTGCGGTACAAACCATCGGCCACCCGGTGAAGTATTCGGCGACACCTGCACAAGTCTCGCGGGGTGCACCGCAATACGGCGAACACACTCGCGAAGTTTTGGCGCAACATGATTTTTCCACCCGGGAAATCGAACAATTTATAGTGGAGCGCGCGGTCGTTGCCGGACCCTGAGTTGCGCCGACTCTGCTACGTAGACTTGAGCGCGATGTGTACCCGGAACATATTGGGACATTTGAACCGGGGCGGCCGATCATGGCCTGCCTCGTCGCAGTTAGCGCCCCAGCTGCGGTGCCCGGCGTATGGCGGACGACTGCATGGATGCGGGAGGTAGAACAACGCAGGGAGCAGTTGCCGAGAACAGCTATCTCGCTGGGGATGCTGCAGAAGCGGGACCGCTGGATCAGCTGCTTGGGCATTCCATGCACGTCATCGCCCACCTGGCCGCTCTGGTGCCGAAGCCACGTGTCAACCTGACGCGCATTCACGGTGTGTTTGCGCCCAACAGTAAACACCTTTCACAGGTGACGCCGGCCAGGCGGGTCAAAGGCAGCAAGCCCAAAGCGCCCGATGAGGGGCAACAGAAAACGCCGGCCGAACGTCATGTGGCCATTGACCGGTTTTCGCTCCTGCAAAACCGGTATACGTGCCATCCATGGCAATAACTTGCACCCGGAGGGCATAAAGGCACAGCGGCTCAAGCGCGTGTTCAAAGCTACCGCGTCCCTCGGCAATTGCTCCTGCATTGCTCTACCGCCTACTTCCCTGTAGGCGTGCTCTCGCCCCTTACCTACGTCCTGTAGGCAACATCGATATGGAACCCCGCCGTCAATGCGGTGGCTCAGTAAAAGTGCTCGCCAGCATCGAAGACCCGGTGGTCATCAACAAGATACTCACCCCTCTACAGGACAAGGTCATTCCGGAGCCAACGGACCTGCTGCGGAAAAGCCGAGCGCCACCGGCCCATCTTTTCGGCTGACCTTACCAACGCCTCTCAATCCACCCCCAATGGCCGTTATTCAAACGAAAGCGCCAGGGTGTCGGTCGGCCTGATGCCCGGGGTCGGTGCGACCGGGGTACTGGCCACGGAGAAGGTTGGATGGTGAGCGCTAAATAGGGCAAGATTTCCGGGTGGTGGCCTGCACATAGCCCTTCATCACCCGTAGACGATCCGTTGCCTGGTCGCAAAAGGGCGTTTATTTTGCCTATACTTCATGTTTCAATTCGGATTCGGCACCATCGTAGCGATCATTGTCCTCGGTCTCATGTTTGCGCGGGCCGTCAAGGGCAGGCCCTTTTAATTGGTGCGGTGATTTGTGCACTATTGGTGTTGATGAATGTGTTTCTGATGCGCTGGAACGTGGTCATCGGTGGCCAGGAGATCGCCAAGACCATGCGCGGCCTGTTACATTACCAATGACCCCGGTGGCCGTGAGGGCCTGGCGGTGGCGCTCACCGTGCTCGCCTGCCCATTGGTGTTACTCTTTATCCGCTCGCGTTTTCTGCCACCTTGGAAGGAAATGAACGCGAGCACCTTACTACTGGGCCGCAATCTTAGAACGAAAAAGCAGCCCGTGCACGTCGCTGATCACGCTTTCGATGCTGAAGCCCCGATCGGTAGCCCGTCGGCTTCCGACTTTCAGCATGTCCGAGCTCCTGTCCCCGGCCACAACTTTAATGTCCGGAGCACGCTCCAGCAGACCAATGCCGACGGCATTGGTATCGGCGCAGACATCCAGTACTCTGTACGAAGGTCGTATATCGATAATGTCCAGAAAGCTGCGTCGAAACCAACCCAACATACTCAGGCTCGCTATCGTGTTCGCAGTATCGCATAGTAGCCCGCTACACAGGCGAATACGATGTCGAGCTCGGATTGCCATACGTTCTTGAAATGCCGCTCCCGGATACTCTAGTTTATTAGCGAATTGGGTGGCCATGTACTCGGCGTACAAGGAAGGACAACCGGCGTTCCTGAGCGGGCAAACCTGGTAATCCGGTAGGGGCGACGGTATTTCATCTCAAGATTCGGAGTGATCCAGATCGTCAGCCAATATCTGCCGATAATCGTGACTTGTTCAGAGACTCCTTAACTCGAAAAAGTGAGAGGCATGGATACAAAGACCCTGAAGTTCAAAGTCGGTCTTTACTTGGCGATCGCCCTGACGTTGGCCATGGTGGCATTCATCGTGCTTGTAGCACGGACTCACCGCGCCCATCTGCTCAATGGAGCAATCGGGCACGTCACCCAGCTTTCTGAAGTGGTCACCAAGAGCACGCGTTTCGCGATGTTGCAGAATCAATCGTCTTACGTACACCGGATCATTGAGGATGTCGGCAGTCAGGAGGGAATCGTCAAGGTCAGGATAATGAGCAAGGATGGGACAATCATACATTCCAGCTTCCCCGAGGAACTTGGGCTTCAAGTGGATACAAAGGCGGAGGCATGCTTTCACTGCCACGAGAGCGAGACACCGCTGGAACAGATCCCTGAGCATAAGCGGTCGCGGATTTTTCAGTCTTCGAACGGCAGCAGATTGCTGGGCAGCATGGAGGTAATCCGCAATGAACCATCGTGTTTCACGGCGAGTTGCCACGTACACAGCAAGGACCAATCGGTTCTTGGCGTTTTAGATATTGTCTATTCCTTGGACGAGATAGACCATAACGCGCGGGTTGAAACCCTCACTATTGCCGGTTTTTCCGTCGGATTCGTCATAATCGCCTCCCTTTTCGTGAGTTTTTTTGTGCATCGCATGGTCTACGTACCGTTACGCGACCTTGAGGCCGGCGCAGATCGGCTAGCATCGGGAAATCTGCAACAGCCGATTCCGGTGCGTAGCCGGGACGAGTTCGGGCAGTTGGCAATCTCTTTCAACGCCATGACAGGCGCGCTAAACGAATCCCAGAAAGAGCTACAGGAGTGGGGCAATACCCTGGAGCACAAGGTACGAGAAAAGACCAAGGAGTTGCAGGCCGCCGAGGCCGAATCTGCGCATCGAGAAAAACTTGCTTCCGTCGGACTGCTCGCGGCCGGCATCGCCCATGAGCTGAACAATCCCTTGACCGGGGTCCTTACCTTCTCGACCCTGGTGCGGGAGAAGATGGAGGAGGGAAGCACGGAAGCGGAAGACCTTGACCTCGTAATTCGCGAAACCAATAGATGCGCCACCATCATTCGAAGACTCCTTGATTTCGCGCGTCAGAAAACACCTAAAAAAGAATTCGCCAACCTCAATACGATCATCGAGGAAACCCAGCAGTTAATACAACGTCCCGCGTATTTTAGTGACACCGAAATCACCATGGACCTGGATCTAGATCTACCGCCGATCTGGCTCGACGTGGATTTGATCAAGCAGGTCATAATGAACATCCTCGTCAACGCCCAACAAGCTATCGAGGGCGGCGCCGGTCGCATTACGATTCGAAGCCGTGTCGTGCCGGAGGCGAGAAATCCCGAGGTGGATCCCGGGCCCTTGGCGGAGATATCGATCGCGGATACCGGATGTGGAATCTCGGAGAAAGACCGGCAACGGATTTTCGATCCCTTCTTCACGTCGAAGGGCTTGGGCAAGGGAACGGGGCTGGGATTGTCGGTCAGCCACGGTATCGTCAGAGCGCATGGCGGGACAATTGAGGTGGACAGCAAGGTCGGAGAAGGATCTACTTTCCGGATCTACCTGCCCCTTGAGACGCAAGACACTGAAGTAACGAGTATTGACTATGAGCGGCAAGATATTAGTAGTTGACGACGAGGAGGTCGTCATAAGAAGTTGCCTGCGCATCCTCGGCGAGACTGATTATCAGGTCGACGCGGTGCGAAGTGGTTTGGAGGCACTGCAGAAAATGGATGAGACGCACTACGATGTGCTCGTTCTGGACATCATGATGCCGAAGATGAACGGCCTGGAAGCGTTACAGAGGGTGAAAGAGTCCCACCCCGACATCGATGTCATCATGATCACTGGTTTGTCGGAAATCCAGACCGCAGTGCAATCCATGAAATACGGAGCCTTTGACTATCTGCCCAAACCTTTCGACCCGGCAGCACTCAAGCTCCTGGTGGAGCGAGCATTCGAGAAGCGGCGTCTGCAACAGGAGAATCTCAACCTCAAAAGCGAGGTAAGTTCCAAGTACCGATTCGAAAACATCATTGGGTCCAGCCCCCAGATGCAGAATGTATACCGCCTGGTTGCAAAGTGCGCGCCCACCAACAGTACGGTACTACTCAGCGGGGAGAGCGGAACCGGCAAAGAGTTAATAGCACGAGCCATCCATTACAACAGCCTTCGAAAGGACAATGCTTTTGTCCCAGTCGACTGTAGTTCGCTGAGTGAACAACTGCTTGAGAGCGAGTTGTTCGGTCACGTCAAGGGTTCGTTCACTGGTGCGGTGGCAAACAAACAAGGGCTATTCGAGGTCGCGGAAAGCGGAACGCTGTTTCTGGATGAAATAGGAAATATTTCGCTGTCCACCCAAGCGAAGCTTCTGCGCATTATTCAGGAACGGGAATTCAAAGCAGTGGGCGATACCCGGGTTCGGACTGCCAATATCAGGCTGATCAGTGCCACCAACAAAGATCTCAAGGCGATGGTGGCCGAAGGAACATTCCGTGAAGATCTTTTCTACCGACTCAATATCTTTCCCATAGTGATACCACCATTGAGAGAACGTCGCGAAGATATCCCGGCCCTCGCATTTCATTTTTTGAAGTTGTTCGGCGAGGAGCTGGGAAAGGAAATGACAGAGTTTTCCGTGGAAGCGATGAACATGCTCGCAAACTACAACTGGCCAGGGAATGTAAGGGAACTGGAAAATACGATACATCGTGCGGTGATCCTTGCCGCCGACAAGGTCATTCGGCAGGGTCACCTAGTGACGATTATTGACATGGGAGCGACTCTCGATTCCAACATACCGAAGACCTGCGATGAGCTCAAGCGCGTCAAGAAATTTGCTCGTGAGAACTCGGTGAAAAATATCGAGAGGCTCTTTGTCCTGGAAGCGTTAAAAAGAAACCAATGGAACGTCACTAAGAGCGCGGAGGAAACTGGCATGCAGCGCACCAACTTCCAGGCGCTGATGAAAAAATACGACATTCGGATACGGGGAGCGGATCGGAACTCCGGGGAAGTGGAATCCAACGGTTCTTCGCCCGGATAATTCATGAAGCGTTCGAACTTCAGGGGAAGTTGGGTATAGGGCGGTTAGAGGCGATGCCGAAAACCGCCGATCGGTTGAATCAGAACAAGACAAACTGTATTTAAGCCCCGTATCCTAAAACACAGGGTAACCGGTTCAAATATTGTGAAGATTCCTGATCCATTGCCCGTCTTCGTGAAATATCCGTGATCTTCCCCCGAAATACTGGACACCGAGTTAAGGATCATACAATGATTCGAGACGAGGTGTTAAATGACAAAGCAACGAAGAAGTTATACAAAGGAATTCAAGCGAGAGGCAGTTAATCTGGTTGTTGAGCATGGTTATACACAGGCGGAAGCGGCGCGGAGTCTGGGTGTACGGGCTAATTTAATCGGACGGTGGCAACGCGAGTCGGAAGCCCAGGGAGAACACGCCTTCCGGGGTAATGGCAAGCTCCCAGCAGACCGGGAGCGGATTCGCGAGCTGGAGGCGCAGGTGCGGCGCCTGAATCTGGAGAAAGAGGTTTTAAAAAAAGCGGCGGTGTTCTTCGCCAAGGAAAGCTCATGAGATATGGATTTATCGAGTCACACAAGGGCACCTGGCCGGTTTATTTAATGTGCTATGTAATGAATGTTTCCCGAAGTGGGTACTACGGTTGGCGCGGTCGCACACTGGGTCAGCGGGCGCAGGCGAATGCTGAATTGGACGAGCGGATTGTAGAGTTATTTCATCGTCATCGGCAGCGCTATGGAGCGGCACGGATCACAGATGACTTGCGTGAGGCTGGTTTAAGCTGTAGCGAGAATCGTGTGGCCAGGCGCATGCAAGCATTAGGTCTGAAAGCGGTGCAAGCGAAGCGGTACAAAGTCACGATGGATTCGGCGCATAAGCTCGTGGTGGCGCCGGATTTGATCGAACAGGATTTCAGTGCCGATGGGCCGAATCAGAAATGGGTCAGCGATATTAGTTATGTTAGGACGGATCAAGGATGGCTGTATCTGGCGGTGGTGATGGATTTGTATTCACGTGCCATCATTGGCTGGGCGATGCGCTCGCGTATGACTCAGCACCTGGTGTGTGATGCTCTCACGATGGCGCTGTTTCGTCGCCGATTTCCTAAAGACACCGTTATCCATTCGGATCGTGGCAGTCAGTATTGTTCGAAACGTTATCAGCGACTGATGCGTAGCAATGGCCTGCACTGCAGTATGGGACGCAAAGGCAATTGCTATGACAATGCAGCGATGGAGAGTTTCTTCCACACCTTAAAGGTAGAACTCGTTCACCGTGAACACTACACAACGCGCCGGGAGGCCAAATCAAATATTTTTGAATACATAGAAACTTATTACAATCGGCAGCGCAAACATTCTTCCATTGGCTATCGTATCCCTATACTATTTGAGGAACAAAGTGCTTAACTACGTGTCCGGAAAATCGGGGTAGGATCACCGTGCTAGGCCCGGATATATGCATAAGGATTATTTAGTGAATTTGCAGTGGAGACGGTGACTCGCTGGTAGACATCCGAATCACTTTGTCGTCGTGCTTGTCCTCCTTTGAATCCTTCGGATCTTCTTCCTCTATTTCTTCGTATCCAGTAAACATAGCCTTGATGTGTGCCGTAGCCGTGTGGCCGAGTGTCGCGAGATAGACATGAATAAATAGAAAACCGGAGAAGAAGATGAGTATTAGAACGTGTACGGTATCTACGACTCGAACCCCACCCAGCAACCCCACAATACCCGAAAAGCGTTCTACGTCCCACAGCAGGATGCCGGTGATGATCTGTACGGGAATGACTAGGAGCATAATGATCTGGTACAAGGACTTCTGCAACGCATTGAACTTATTGTAGGGGGTCATGTGGTGCGGATTCTTCGCACCTCTATAGATGCCCCAACCGTAATAACCGGCCTGACCGAAACTCTCGCGATAAAACTTTTTCGGATTCAACTCGGGATGATAGATCTTGATCTTGTCTGAAAACAGGTAAAACGACAACCATATAAAGAAATTACCGAGTAGTATAAAACCGATCCAATTGTGCACGGTGATCGCGAGCTGCAAGGACATAATGTCGAACAATCCGACATATCTGATCTGCAGTCCGGTGAGGACTAGCGCGAGAACACAGATGGCATTTATCCAATGCCAAATTCTGACTTGCAGTGGATGAATGTATAATTTTGTCATTGTTCGACCTACTTTGATTTGTCCTTCCTGAGTAGTTTTCGGATTGTTAGGTGCACGATCGGTACCGAGGCGCCGCCAACCGCAGTTAGAAGCAAGAGAATGTCCAGCAGTTCTATTCTTGTGCCTCCAAGAGCGTAAAACCCACCTGCAGAATCCAACGAAAGCGCGGAACTCAAAACTTCTTTTTCAGCGCCGTAGCTCACTCGTTTGCCGTCAGCGCGGATCAGTGAAACAGTGACATTCCGAAATGGTTCGGCGCCGTCGCGGTGACAACTCTCACAGTCCCTGATCGCTTTGTCTTTCCAAGCTATCTGGTGGGCCTGTTCCCCGGTGGTGACCTCCATGCGGCCCCGCAGGATCACTTCCGCCTCGCTCCCGTCACGATTGATTGTGCGAATCAGATTCCATAATTCTTTGGCGTCCAGACCGTCTTTGCTCGACTCCTCCGGGCCGGGCAGGCCACCCAGTCGCAGTGAAATCTCGTTCTCGGAAACCGGCCGTTGGGCCACGCTGTCGAAAAGCAAGAGGTCAACCCGTCGTTGCGCCGCCGGCGCATGGCAAGCGGCGCATGACACCGCTTGTAGATGCAGTCCGGCGTTTGGTAACCACTTTTTGTGTACATGCTTCACATCCTCATGACAACCTACACATGCTTCTTTCAACCGGTCCTCGACCGATGCTACATTTACGTCATGCGCACGATGGCAGTTTGAACAAATCGGCGCCCCGACATGACCTAGCTTGCTCCGTGCTTGACCATGCATACTTTTCAGATAAACATTGAAAATGTTTTCATGACATGTTTTGCATGGAATACCGGCTAAAGTTTCGTACGCCGCTTTGGGTTTTACAGTATGAGATCCATGACAATCGGTGCACACGGGAGCAGCGAGGTTGCCGGATTCGACCAGTGAAGCATGTATACTCCCCTCGTACTGAGAAGATTTGTCCTCGTGACACTCATGACAGATGTTGGACAGCGCGACTGAGCGCTCACGTTTGTTGGCGTATATTTTTTTATTCGTGCTCAACATGTGGGCGTTCAAATCGATTTCCCGATGGCAGCTTGCGCATCCGATCGAGTAATGCACCGACTTTGCCAACACCTCTTCCTGCACCTGCAGGGAGAGCTTTTCGCCGTTTGCCAGAGTCGTTGAGAGCCGCTCGAAGGAATGGCAAAGGAGGCACCGCTCGTCCTCCGCCGATGGCGAATCATCCGGAATATTTCCCAGGGCAGCGGGCGTGTTAACTGAGAATGAAAACACAACAAGCAAAAATATTATTACCGGCTTGCAAAGATGCGTGCCTAATAGACCCGCTTTCGTTTTATCTTTTCTGTTGAAAATTATCATGGCTGCTTCTGCCGTTGCTTACTTACCCAACCGACCGGGGGGCTGTTTTGCCTCCCGGTGATTGGCCCTATCAACGATCGCATCACTTGCCAATCCTCGAACGCTTTATCAGGACTGTGCTATCTCTCTGATCCAGATCGTCCGGTCAGCGCCTGAATTCCATACCACACGAGCATGCCCAGGCCAATGAACGGAAACGCAATGAAGTACGCGAGGCCAATGAATGGTGCGGCAAAGAACAAGCCGATGTTTTTCAAGGTGCGTCCGACACCCATCGATTTGCTTGCATCCTCTGTAATTTCGCGTGCTTCTTCTGCGATTTCGGATACTTTTTCCTCGATAATCGGCTTCTTGGTGATGCGTTCCATCACTTCCTCGATTGCGCTCGGCAATAGAGGTTTGCGTAGAAAGTCGGCGACTCCCACCGCCGCTGCCGCGGCCTCGTTGTCAGGCGTACCGTAGCCTGTCACCACAACCACTGGCGTCCAGGGGCTCTTTGCCTTGATGCGCTGCGCGACTTCGATACCATTCATACCTGGCATCTTAATATCGGTGAAGACAACATCATGTTTTCCACCAGCGAATTGACTGAGCGCTTCCTGGCCGTTCATGGCAGTGCTGACGGAATAGCCCTTTTTCGAGAGCACTCGGTCGAAACTCTGTCCGACCACTGCGTCATCGTCTACTACTAATACTTTTGCTAAGGCTTGCATGTTTACCTCCTGACCTCTGTCAACGAGGCCAACTAGTTTTCCCAAGGATATCGATACTTAAATCTTTCGCCCTTGTCGCAACCTGCGCGACAAGTTTGTAGAGTCCACTTCTTCTGTGCCATGGCTGCGTTCGCAGCTTTGATGACATCATCCGGGCCCACCGGCTTGGCAAGGTAATCGTAGGCACCAAGGCGAACCGCCTCTTTGGCGGTGTCGATGGATGGGTAACCGGTGATGATGACCACTTGGCTTTCGGGCCATCTCTCCTTAATAGTCTTGAGCACCGACATGCCGTCTAAATCCGGCATGCGCAGATCGAGCACTACTACGTCAAACGGCTGACGCTCCATTGCGCGCAACGCCTCGTGCCCGTTCCAGGTCGCCTCCACATTGCAGTGCAGGCCTGCCAGGGTCCTGAGATGACTCATACGCACCACTTCTTCATCATCAACAATGAGGATGTTCGTTGTTTCGTACATGCCGACCTCCTCGGTTACGCCCAATCTGTTGCATCTACTCTTGGGGATGCAACTTCCGTGCCGTGGTTGATACCGACATCGAGGATTCGGTATTTGGTTATTATTATTAATAAGTTACGTAATGAAGAGGAACGCTAGTTCAGACCCCACAAGGCCGTGCAGCAGGGTTCAAAGAACATTATTCTTATATACCGAGCCCGGAATCGTCAGGTAATTCGTATAATTATCAATTAGTTAACCCATAAAACGATATGTATCAGTTTTTTGTACATCCATGAAGTAATGATGAATTATCTATTAGAAACATAGGCTTAACCTGTACATTGTGCCTAGGCCGGATATTTCAGGAAGGCGAACCATGCACCAAGAATCTTCATCATGTGATTATTCAGGAACCACAGGGATGCTCCGTCGCATTACAATATAAAATTCTTCGTGAACCGTGCTCTATAACCACCAAGACACAGAGCAAACGAAACGTGGCGGTCACGACCACACAAAAGTCAAAAGCGACAATACCAGCAGCATAATTCGTCAAGAATGTCGACCAACGCTGATCGCCACGTGGTCTACCTAGAGGTCGTTTCGGCATTTATTTAGACGCGATTGAAGCCGCCGAATTGCAACAAGATTCTCGTTTTACAATCAACGACGCGCGAATGCAGCACCTCGATGAACTCGAGCAAGTATTAACTTCCATTACACAGTAGCGCGATACCGGCACAAGTCTCGCGGGATGCACCGCAATACGGCGAACACACTCACGAAGTTTTGGCGCAACATGATTTTTCCACCCGAGAAATCGAACAATTTATAGTGGAGCGCGCGGTCGTTGCCGGACCCTGAGTTGCGCCGACTCTGCTACGTAGACTTGAGCGCGATGTGTACCCGGAACATATTGGTACATTTGAACCGGGGCGGCCGATCATATCCGACCTGCATGCGGCCGCCGCACATCTCCATATTCAAACTGCTGGCCTCGTTGCGACACGACAAGTGATACGACGCATAGTGGCGGCGATGCAATCATTGCTATGGAGTAGCAGTGCCCCAGCGCAACCTTAACGATTCCTTAACGTTCGTTGCAACGGCGACGCGCGCCGCCGGTACGGGACCTAATAGAACACCAGACGGAATGATAGAAAAGTTAATTATTAGTTAACTAAGCGAAGCTCGCCCCGCGGCACAGCCCTCAGGCACTTAGCGACGGCTAAACTGTCGCCAGAAAAGCCGCAGATCATCAATATAACGGACAAGAGGACCACTGCTCCATTCACCGGCGTCAATTTCCGGAAAGCGCACCGCATCGGGATGGGTAATGACATCCGGCACGTAAGTGACATCAATAATGTCGCAAAATGGCAGCCCGGCCGCATATAACTGCGCGCCACCGATAAACCAAATTGGCGGTTTGCACTTAGCGAGCGCCGACTCGACGGTGGTAAAACTCTCCACATCGGTGAGTCCAGCACGGGTTATAACGATATTTCGGCGCTGGGGCAGGGGCTTGCAACCAATCGACTCCCAAGTTCGGCGCCCCATTATGACGGTAGCGTCCAACGTGCGTCGCTTGAATCGCTTCAAGTCAGCAGAATAATGCCATGGCAATCCGCCATTCAGCCCGATCACGCGGTCCTCGGACATTGCGACAATTGCCCCGCTTCGTATTTCGAACGGTGTCGATTCTGACATTAGCTGTGGAACTTCATAAATACGAACGGAGTGGCGCGGGAAGTCTCAAAATGTCCCCCGATATTCTAATTGTCGATGAAACGATACGATCAAATCGCTACTTTGAATTTTATAGGCGGATACGGATCGTAGTGCGATAGCCGAAAGCAATTCAAGATTTCACTGGTATCCGCTTCCAACACACCACGCACGTCATCCAACGAACGAATCGACGCATCGATTTCGAGCTGTGGCCGCGCCCTCGGTTCACGTCGCAGCTGCTCGTAAAGCCCCGGCACATGATCATACTCTGCCATCGAGCCGTCGGCCTTGGCGGTGTAAATATGGGCATCAATCAAAGTATGCGCGAATATCCCGGCGCGCATACCCACAAACTGCGCGATCAACTGGAGCAAAAACGCATAGCCTGCGATGTTATAGGGCACACCTAAAGCAACATCGCAGCTACGCTGCGTCAGGTGCAAGCATAGATACGGAGCCCCGTTATTATCGAGTTGCACGTTGAGTATCCACAACGCATGGCACGGCGGTAGGGCACTTTTATGTGCATTACCTGGCGCCCATGCGGAAATTAACAAACGACGGCTCATCGGGTTACGCTTGAGTTCATCGATTACCCAGGCGACTTGATCGCTAAATGCCGCTGTACCGTCGCCGTGAACAGGGAAATGGCGCCAAAAGTTTCCATAGGCACTGGGTACTCGTCCGTCATCGTCGGCCCAAGGGTCCCAGAATTTACAGCCGTGCTTGCGCAACAATCCGATATGCGTGTCTCCCGACAAAAACCACAAGTTTTCGATGACGATGTTCTTCCATGATATTTCCTTTGTTGTCAGTAATGGGAAACCGTCGCGCAGATCGATTTCGTAATTGATATTAAATGTGGAAAGGGTATCGACCCCAGTGCGGTTTTCCTTACGCGTACCGTACTCCAGTACCTCTCTAACCGTGGCCAGATATTGCTTCACAATTCTCTCAGAATGAAAATGTTTTGAGCCGTGACCAAACGTGATGCCTGCCGGTTATGACTCACGATCGGGATTGAAATAGTTTTCCAGGGCTTTGCGTGCAACATAAGCCGACTTTACTTTCCATTTCTCGACATTCACCATCAATACGGCGAATGCAATATTTCGCGAACCGTCGCTAGCGAATCCGACAAACCAATCGTTCTTTCCCCGCGGCGATAGCCCTGTTAGTGAACCGGTTTTACCACCGACGTCCAATTTTGCGTAAGCGCCTTTGAAGAAACCACGGAACGATTTACGAGCTGATCCGTGCTTTACAGTTGCACGCATCAACGCTTTGAGTTGCTTCGCCGTTTC
>JAOTWM010000471.1 GCA_029862885.1 Gammaproteobacteria bacterium | reverse complement strand
TCGGGGGTCACTATTTGTTTTCTCGGTTGCGCGTCAGGTAGATAAATCTCGATCCCATATCGATCGGTGGCGGCATCCACCAATCTCGGTTGCACCGACGCACCCCCATTTACCACTGTCGCCGCAATCATCGCACCGTGCAACGGACTTAATGTTGTATTTCGGGTAAATCCCGATGCCGCTTCCACGACCGACCAATCGTCACCGGGTTCGATTTCTATTTGTCCCATGGCGGCCGGAAAATCCGCCCCCGCCGACCCATTAAATCCAAATCGTTCAGCGTACTCGATTAACCCCGCGGCGCCGACCTCCGCTACTCCAAGCCGCCCGAACACAGTATTTACCGATTTCGCGAAAGCAGACCGCAGTGAAACGCGCCGCGTCCATTTGTTGTTCTTGTGCTCGAATACCTGGCGCTTATACAAACTACTGCTTTTGCCATTGTAGGGAATTACCGTATCGGCGGTTGCTTTTCCTTGATCGATAGCCGCCGCCGCCGTAACGATCTTGAATACCGATGCCGCTGGAAAAGACGCTCGGGCTGCGAGATTGCCAAGTGCAGGGTCGTGGTTGTTGTAACTATGCATGGCCAATACCCGGCCCGACTGCGGCTCTATAGCGACATACGCGGAATAATCGGGCTTATGTCGCGCAATTAATCGCGATACCGTGTCCTGCAAGCTCACATCAATACTGTAATGCAGTGTCGGCCGGTACGTGGTCTCCTCAACGGCGATATCAATTTGGTCGGGGAACACCGCCGGCATATTTTGTGTACCCAGCGCCTCGGCCAGGTGCGCTTTGCCGATACCCCAAAGTTCGGACCGCGTCGGATTACCGATTTCGAGATCCACCGGCCAGGCTGATGTACAAAACGCCGCCGCCATCACTAACACCCAGCGTAGCGGTCGACGCGTCGGTTGCAAGCGTGGAGACCATGGCAACGCCGTCACCATGCGCGGCGGATCGCTACTGAGCGGAATGCGCGCTGTGACAGCCGGCACGGCCCGCGGTAGCTTAATGGCGTGACCGCGAAATCCGGATCGACCCGCAAACATCGGGCGCTTGCTCGCAGTAAGTTTTATGGTGGGATACTTGTGCCGTCTCATGGTTCGAGAGACTGCGAAGGGGTTTGCAGCATTCGGCGGCGGTACCGGTCAGTGGTGGCGCATCAAATCATCAGAGTCGGCGATATTATATCGGTTTTTGCGCTGAAACTCCGATTAAATTCTCATCTCGGCACATAATCCCCCGACGTCCGGCGCGCACTCCCTAATGTCGCATGGCGGCGATCAAAGTCAAGGAGGTTCTGCAGTTAGCCACAACCATGACTCGATCAATTAGTTAACCGCCGTGCACCGTTTCAAAGCACGAGTCCTGAGACCGTTATCGTTCCGGGGCAACAGCGGATTCGCAATAGGTCTCCAAGCCTCACCAACGGCTCGGGTTGAATCATATTGATATCAAAACCATGCATCGCCGATATCTCTACGACGGCATTTTCGATTCGCATTCGTAGTGGTCCACACTCTGCAATCATAGCGCAAATAAACCGATAGGCTCGTTCCGCACGCCAATCGTGTGTAATAATCCAATCGCGTTGTGTCGGCGCAGGGTAGTAAGATGCGTCCGGCTCGTGTTGCGGTACTGCATTCATACGACCCGCCGTAATCTGCGTGTAACACTCTGCGAACAAATCAACACCGAGCGTTGCGAATCGGCGTTGCGCTTGCGCGTAATCGAGACCGGCGTGCAGACCCATGCGTTGTTGTGCAATGATCGGCCCGGCATCGATGTTTTCCGTTACACGGTGCACAGTAACTCCGCCGTCGCGTTCGCCGTTATAGAACTGCCAAAACAAAGGACTCGGTCCGCGGTAGCGCGGCAACAACGATGGATGAATATTGAAGCAACCGTAAGTCGGTAGGCGGGTTATTTCGGCTGGTAGACGCTGCGGAAAACACAATACCAAACCGCAACGTGGTGCAAATTCAATTCGCCGGTTCCGGTGCGCTAAGAATTCCGCCCACGGCACGATGCTCAGGCCGAATTTCACCGCGGTATCGATTAATCCGGGTAACGACCGGGGTGGGTTTACGGGAAATCGAGGATCGACATTCTTCGAGACGTTCCCATACCCGCTCCAGACCACGGTATCGATAGACGGTCCACGCCGTACCAGCCGCGACAATGCGTGATGCGCTAACTCACCCGGCCCCGCGAATATTACCAAACCGCCGTTCGCCATGAGACCACTCCAAGGTCGGCGGACCCGTAATTGGAAACAATTGAACAGATTTATTCAGCACCTAAATCGAATTTGACGGTGCAGTCATTTTCCGATCGAACCGAATCATCGGACAGGCGTACGAGTTGCCCGCGTAGATCGGGCAAATGCAGACCTAATTTAGGAACGGCACGCACATTCCGGATTGTACCGCGGGTCTCGCAGCGATCGAATCGTACCAGCGCTTTACGTTCGGAAACTTGCCAAGGTTGACACCGTGCCATTCGTGCCGGGCTGCCCACGGGAAAATCGCTATATCCGCGATCGTGTATTCGCCGACCAAATTCTCGTGTTCGGAAAGCCGCGCATCGAGTACTCCGTATAAACGCTGCGCTTCGTCACTGTAGCGATCAATCGCATATGGGACCTCTTGTTTGGCAAAACGAAGAAAATGATGGGCTTGACCCAGCATGGGCCCAAAGCCACCCATCTGCCACATTAGCCATTCGAGCGTCTGCAACTGCGCAACCGCATTGCGCGGCATAAACAGGCCCGTCTTCTCGGCTAGATAGATGAGAATGGCGCCACTTTCGAATACCGATATGGATTCACCCGCAGGGCCATTCGCATCTACGATCGCAGGAATCTTATGATTGGGGCTTATGCGTGAGAACGCTTCGCCAAATTGCTCTCCTTTGCCGATATCGATCGGGTGCACGGTATACGTCAGCTCCATCTCATCCAGTGCAATGGAAATCTTACGGCCATTCGGGGTGCCCCAGGTATATAGTGCGATGGTCAATGCGGTCTCCTATTGGCGTTCGCCGCCGGATTCTAGCGACGCCGTAGTCGAAACAATCCGTCCACGCCCTCGTTACTGGAAAAATACAACGCCCCGTCTGAGCCTATCGCAACTCCAACCGGTCGCGCCCAACGCTTACCATCGGGTAATTGGAAGCCGGTCACTAAATCGTCAACCCGATAGGCTTTATCGGCATCGAAGCGAACCACCACCAGCTTAGGAGGACGACGCGTGGCGGGATCACCACCAGAATTACCATGCGGCTGCGTCCCCCATGATCCACGTAACGCCACCACCGCATCGTACTCCAGTGACGGGTGCATAGCACCGGCCGGCACGAATGCGACCCCCATCGGCGCGTTACGCGCTGGGAATGTCGCAACGGGCACGGATACGGATTCGATATCGTGGGGCGGTCTACTGCGAATACACTCGTCACGACGAAGGCTCTCACCATCGAACTGGTACCACGGCATACCGTGAAACGAATTTGGACGTAATTCCGCGAACGATTCCGGTGGCAGCTCGAATCCCAAATGGTCGGGACCGTTATTGCTCGCGTACATAATCTGGGTGCGCGGATGCCAGTCGAAACCGACCGGGTTGCGCAACCCGGTTGCAAATGCTTCCCATACCGGCTGTGGTGCCAAGTCCCGGAGCCGCACGACTCCGCCACGGCGAACGGCAAACGGATAGCTTTCGTCCAGAAACTGGTCGCTGCAATTACCCGAAATACCTAAGCTTACGTAGACTTCCCCGTCTGGGCCAACCCGCACGGTACGACTATTGTGACCCCTACCGGCGGGCAGCGGCGCCCACAGCTTGACGGCCGCGGAGTCAACCCGCGCTTGTCCGCGCCGATACGGCGCACGGTACAGCCCCTCGGTCTTGGCGATAAGGATTTCTCCGCGATAGAAGTCGACGCTGTGTGGGTAGCCGCCCGTCGCTACGAATACTTCGGCCTTGGTATACGGCGCCGGAATTCGATAAACTCGGCCGCTTCGTGAGCCGGCGAATAAGTCGCCATTTTCGGCAAATGTCAGTATGCGCGGCGCGTCGAGGTTAGTTGCGAGTATTTCCAACACATAACCAGCCGGCACGGTGACGTTTCGAGTCTCATTCCGTATATCAATCGCTTGATTCACGTAATCAAGCGCATCGGGCGCGCTGCGAGCCGCACCACTA
>JAOTWM010000224.1 GCA_029862885.1 Gammaproteobacteria bacterium | reverse complement strand
GTTATCACCGGGGATGGTGAAATGCTCATGGGGATCGGCAGTCTCGCAACGGTTGCCAACGTCGGTCCCACCAACCTCGCGATCCTCGTACTCGATAATCAACGCTTCGGTGAAACCGGTAACCAGACCGGACTAACCGCCGGCAAGACCGACATTGCTGCCATCGCGAGCGGCGCGGGCATCGAGTCTACTGGCGAAATTCATTCGGCGAACGACCTACGACCTGCCAGCGACGCTCTGTGCCTCCAACCGGGTCCCGTGCTTTATGTCGCCCAGACGAGCCCCGAAGAGGACCCTAAAGTATTGCCGTCAATGGACGGCCGTTTCTTGGCCGATCGTTTTCGCCTGGCGGTCGGGGGTGATCGCTGAAATTGCTCCGCCGCACGTGATCCTTTGCGAAGGCGCGTAGCTGCTGTTAGGGTAATTTTGATTTCAAGTGACTTAAGAATCAGGTCATTGGGAGATGCCAAGTGGAGCGCACTGATTTTCTGCAAGGAATGAGTCACGCCGCGTGCACGGTTTCCGTGATCACCACGGAGGGCGTGCACGGTCGCGCGGGACTGACGGTGAGCGCGATGTGTTCAGTGTCGGCGGACCCGCCATCATTGCTGGTGTGCGTGCACCACCAGAGTAAAGCCTGTGAGGCATTACGCAAAAACGGTGTCATGTGTGTAAACGTATTGCGTGATGATCAATCGTATGTCTCGGATACCTTTGCCGGCCGTGTCAAAGCACCGGGTGGCGATCGTTTCGCCGGCGCAGAGTGGACCCGTGGCACTACCGGTTCACCGGCGCTCACCAACGCACTGGTTAATTTCGATTGCGCAATTCGCGAACACTTTCAGTTCGGCTCGCACTATATTTTTATTGGTGAGGTTCAAGACATTCGCTATCATCAGACCGGGCGCGCACTGATCTATGCCAACCGTGCCTATGGCCGCTCGGTTGAACTGAGCGAATTTCCCGCACCCACGGACGGCGACACGGAGCACGAGTGTTTGCGGCTCGGCTGCTTTGTCACGCTGGGCCCGTTTTTTATGCCCGGCCTGATGGCCGATTTCTTGCGCGACAATAGCGTCGATTTTCAACTTTTCGAGGGTACGCAGGAAAAACTTACGAGGGGATTGGAAAACAGCGAATTCGATGTTGCCCTGATGTACGAATCGGATACCAGCGATATTTTATGCACGCATTTGCTCGCCGAGGTGTCGCCGCACGTTTTGCTCCCGGCGGCGCACCCGTTGGTGCAATCGGCACAAATATCGCTACACGATCTCGCGGACGAACCCATGGTGTTATTGGATATCTTGCCCAGCCGCGATTACTTCTGCTCACTGTTTGACGAAGTGGGCATCGCACCGCACATCGCATTCCGTTCTCCATCGTTTGAAATGGTTCGCGGTATGGTGGGTAACGGCCTCGGATACACATTGTTGGTTTCAAAACCGGCCAACAGTATGAGTTACGATGGTTCGGCACTGGTGACACGACCGATCAGAGAAGATATCACGCCCGGTCGTATCGTACTGGCGCATCGCAAGGACGTGCCGACCTCCAAATTGGTGGACAGCTTTATATCTTGCGCTAAACGGTTTTTCGCGCAATGGAATCAATGATCGACGCCGCGGCCGAAGCGATATACACGGCACCGGCTCGGCAGTAACTCCGCGACCGGTTGCATTTCTAGCTAGTCCGCGATAGATTGAACGCCATGAGTTCTGACTTCTGCCGCCAGATGATGTGTCCCACTGCGTGTACCGGTTGTCGCTGTACACCGGGGAGCGTTGTGGTCGGCGCGGATTGAACTTCATACTTTCTTTTATTTCCTGACCCTCCTAATACGTTCCCCGTAATCCCGACTCCGGCCGGAGTCGTTGCCGTCACGTTTCCTGATTCTCCGACGCGCGGTTGCATTGCACTTAGTCCGCACGGATATCTTGGAAGCTCGACACGTTCGCAGCCCCAAGGCGCTTGATTCACGCTACCGATTACAGGAATTACTATGAACTATAACGCTAACTATGCTCTCGATTGTGAGAATCTGAATGACCAGCCTCTCACGCCAATTACGTCCGTTAATTTAGTCGGGCGCACCCCTGCAACGCCGCTGGTGATTGAGGCGTCGGATCTTGCCGCCCGAATGGGGCGCGAGGAAACCTTGATCGTTGACGTCCGCCGCCCGGAAACTTGCATCGACGGTCACATTCCCGGCGCGGTGTCTTTGGTTTACCAGGATTTACTCCGGGAAAATGGGTTTGCAAAAGGACTGCTGCCGACCTCCGCGCGCCTGTCAGCGCTATTTTCCGGGATCGGTCTGACTCCGGGCCGGCACGTGGTGGCCTATGACGATGATTCCGGTGCCGGGGCGGCACGTTTGCTGTGGACCCTCGATGTGCTGGGACACCGCTCTTCTTCATTATTGAACGGGGGGTTTTCTGCTTGGGATGAAGCGGATTTGCCGATATCGGAGACGCTGGCGACGCCTTCAGTCAGCGATTTCCGCGCCATCGGGGCCGATGACGGAGTCGCTGACTATGATTACGTGTTGGCGAATCTAGGTAATCCCGATGTCGTATTTGTCGATGCGCGGACCTCGGAAGAATATTCCGGAGAAATCGTTCGTGCCGCGCGCGGCGGACATATCCCCGGTGCGGTTAATTTCAACTGGACCGAAGCGATCGATCCGCATGACAGCCACCGGTTGCGCAGCGACGACGAACTCAGAGCAATGCTTGCAGTGCGTGGAATTACCGCCGACAAAGAGATCGTCGCTTATTGCCAAACCCATCACCGCTCATCGCACACGTATATCATGCTTAAACATCTGGGATACACCAGAGTGCGTGGCTACGCTGGTTCGTGGTCACAATGGGGCAATCGCGCCGACGCGCCGATCGAGAGATAGACTGGTGGGAGTCCCGGTTTCGCCATTGCTTTTAGCCAATTTCGATTGCTTGACGATATCGTTGAAGCGCATGGGCTTTCCAGCTTGGCCCAAGATATCCAGTACGAGGACGCATTTAGTTAAGATGGAGCTTTCCGGTTTCTTCGCTATTTCTACCACCGCCCCCCGGTTGAAGTCATATGGCTTTCGGGCAATCTGATGTCAAAGCGCGCCCTGATTTCGGCGTCCAATTTCGGGTCGATATGACTTGGATAATGGCTAGATAAAGTTGCGCGGACTTGGGTTTTGGCACGCGCCACGATGTCTTTGGCGCCATTTTCCTGCCATTCACGCGGCGTCGCACGGTCCGCCAGGGCGGGGTAGTGATATTCACTTTCCATCAAACCCAATGTTTGGTCGTGGCCTAAATAATGGCCGGGGCCCTTTAAGATGACATCTTCAATCACATGGGTGGAAAGGGTTTCGTCGGTGACTTCGATACCGCGGATTAAACGCTGCACATTGCCCAGCATATCATTATCAATGACCAAACTTTCAAGTGCGAAACCAAGCAAGCTTGCGTGCATACCAGCAGATTCATGAACCATATTAGCCCCTGCCAAACCTGCTAGTGCGGTGGTATAGGCCTTTTCAGCACCCGATTGCGCGTCTGGCAATTTGGAATCCGCCATGCCCGCCGGCACGGAACTAGGCAGACCGTAAAAGTCGCTCATCTGGGCGACGGCGGCGGCCAACAGTGCTTGTTCGCCACTGCCGCCACTCATAGCACCCGTACGCAAATCGGAGACAAAAGGCCAAGCGGCAAAATTGCAGGGATGGCCCGGTGCTATGGCATTGGCGTAGGTGAGCCCTGCTAACACCTCTGCCACCACTTGCACGATGGTCCCCGCGAGCGCCGCCGGCGAGGTGGCACCTGCTTGCGGCGCGGATGCGATCATGATGGGCATGCCCTGGCGAATCGCTTCTTCCTTGATGATGCAGCGATCATTGGCAAAGCGAAGCGGCGGTACGCCAGCCCCTTGCACCATATGACAACTAGGCTGGGATTTGAAACGTCCTTCGCCCCCTAAAACCATATCAAACATAGAAATCGCTTTTTTGACATTTTCGGCCGACCCCAAAGTAATGCCCCAAGGTTTCGTCGTGCCGGATAAAAGGGCATAAGCGGTATTGATATCAAGCGCGTCCACATCGGGCATATCACGCGCGATCAATGGACGATAGCACCAATGGATATTGGGTAAAGTGTCAATCAGCCTTGCTGAATCATACAAATCATCCAGCGTTGGTTCCCGATAGATGCCTGTTTCAAAATCCAGTATTTCAACGGCGCCCCCGGCGGTGCCGTAATGGGCCCCCTTGTGGGAAATTTCGATATTATTGTCGGGATCTAAACCATGAAGTGTCCAGCTTTTCGTTGTCGTCGCTAACATATCTTCGATCAAGGCGCGGGGGAATAAAATGCGCCTTTGATCCGATAACTCGCCACCCATTTCCAATATTTTTTTGGCACCTTCAGTGATATCGCCCATCATGCCCATGCCAACTGTTTCTAATATATGAAGGGCGGACGTGTGAATGCGGGATACATCATGATCGCTTAAGGGCTTATATTGTCCGCCTGAATAGCCCTCCGCTGGCATATCTATATGTGCCATTTTACTATCTGCTTCGCGCTGCGCGACGCGGGCGGCACGGCCACCAATACGTCTTGATGGTTTTGTTACTGCTGACATTTTCAAAAATGTCTGAATAATGTATTTATATTTAAAAATTAAATTTTAAGCGCGACGCGCATGCCTTCCAAGATGGCTTCTTCCGCCGGTTTTGGGCTTAAGCAATCGCCCGCCAATTGTATATCGATGCCGCTATCTGCCAGTGCTTCTACCAGCGTTATTTCCGGTGTGTGGCCCAAGGACAAAGCGATGGTGTCGATGTCTTCAACTATGACGGCTTAATTTGGTGAAGGTATGCATCAAATAGGCCGTATCTTTATCGGCGCCATAAAGCTTGATATAGGGGATAACTTCCACATTCAGCTTCACCAAAATACCTACCCAATCATAGCGCAGATAAGGCTGACGGTTTTTTTCGGCATGCATGCCATTGACAGCCAAGCGCACGCGGCACCCTTTGCGGGCCAGTTTTTCGGCCAATCCCATGCCTATCCAGTCACAGCGCCGATCGGCTACCGGAACTTTGGACTCTACATTGGCATCCCCATTTAGAATTTGCCATGCTCTTACGAAACATTCTGCCGTTCCAGTCTAGGGAATCCGGTGGCGAGCCTTCCATATCTAAAGAGCCTACATATTCGTCCTCCAATTCGTAGAGGTGTACTGGCATACCCATCACTTTCGTCCCCCCTCATTCTCCTCTCATAGGACAATGATCTGATATCACCCGGTATTGGTCAGGTTTTCCGGGCACGCAAAAACCAATATCACGCAACTGTACTGCCCGATTGATAGGTTTCTATCAGATAACGTATGCTTTGTCCTTCCTATACTCCGCCTATCTGACCAATGACAATGCGTAATAGACTTCATTCGCACCGATGATTCGGGTTGATCATGTTTCGAAGCATTTTGGCGGATTGAAAGCCGTAAACGACGCATCTATCGAAATTACGAAGAATTCCATCACCGGGCTCATTGGCCCAAACGGTGCCGGTAAAACCACCCTGTTTAATATCATTGCGGGGGTGTTTGCAGCTACATCGGGCAACATCTATTTGGATGGAGAAGACATTACCGGGTGTAAACCTCACCAATTGTTTGCTAAAGGATTACTTAGGACTTTTCAAATCGCACATGAATTTACCAAGTTGACCGTTCTGGAAAATTTGATGATGGTCCCCGGTGGACAGTCCGGCGAAAGTTTGATCAATGCATGGTTTCGTAACGGTCAGGTGCAATTAGAAGAACGCGAAATACGTTTACGCGCGGAGGATGTGATTGAGTTTCTTCATCTTGGTCATGTGGCGGGTGAATTAGCCGGAAATCTTTCCGGGGGCCAAAAGAAGTTGCTGGAACTCGGTCGAACGATGATGGTCGATGCCAAGGTCGTGTTGCTGGACGAAGTGGGCGCCGGGGTCAATCGCACCTTACTCAAAGATATCGGTGATGCCATTATTCGATTGAACAAAGAGCGTGGATATACGTTTTGTATGATTGAGCATGATATGGAATTCATTGGCCGATTATGTGACCCGGTGGTGGTAATGGCGGAAGGCGCAGTACTTGCCCACGGTACGGCGGCGGAAGTTCAATCCAACGAACAAGTTATCGAGGCCTATTTAGGCCGCGGTTCGAAAAATATACCGGGCGCCGACGCATCGAGGCCGGCACAGTGACCTATCTCGCCGGCGAAAATATGCGCGGTGGCTATGGCGGCGCGGATATTCTTAAGGGATGTACGGTGGGTGTGGATAAGGGCGAAATTGCGGTAATTGTTGGCCCGAATGGCGCCGGCAAGTCCACCGCGATGAAAGCCATGCTGGGGATGTTGAAGTTAAAGGAGGGACGGGTGGTTATGGATGGCAAAGATATAACAATGTTGTCGCCCCAAGATCGTGTGGCCGAGGGCATCGCGTTCGTGCCACAAACAAACAATGTGTTTGTCAGCATGACGGTGCAGGAGAATTTGGAAATGGGTGCGTATCTCAGACAGGATGACTTTCGAGAAACTATGCAACAGATATTCGATCTGTTCCCGATTCTTAAGAAAAAGCGCAGCCAACCCGCGGGCGAGCTGTCCGGAGGACAGCGCCAACAAGTCGCAGTGGGGCGCGCATTGATGACCCAACCGTCGGTGTTGATGCTGGATGAACCTACGGCTGGGGTTTCGCCGATTGTCATGGATGAGCTGTTCGATCGTATTCTGGAAGTACGCGCCAGCGGTGTGGCGATCCTTATGGTGGAACAAAACGCACGTCAGGCGTTGAATATAGCGGACAAGGGTTTCGTTCTTGTCATTGGCGAAAATAGACACACAGACACCGGTGCGGTTCTACTGGCTGATCCGGAAGTGCGCAAATCATTCTTGGGTGGTTGACCTAGTGCCAGAGTTTATCGACATTATCAATGCTCTAGTCTTGCTCTCAAATTTCGTTGTCGTCCCCGCGCTGTCTTATGGCTCGCAACTTGCTCTGGGTGCCTTAGGGGTAACCTTGGTGTTCGGAATATTACGTTTCGCGAACTTCGCTCATGGCGACATGATGGCGTTCGGCACCATGGCGACTATTTTGGGTACTTGGTGGTTACAATATTTGGGCATAAGCTTGGGGCCGTTACCAACCGCACTACTGGCCCTACCCTTTGGTATTGCCGCTGCCGCCGCATTAAGTATTTTCACCGATCAAACTGTGTATAAATATTATCGTGCCAAGAAGAGTGCACCGGTGGTGTTCGTCATCGCTTCAGTGGGAGTAATGTTTATGTTAAATGGAGTCGTTCGTTTCATTATCGGTACGGACGATCAGAATTTTGCTGACGGTGAAAGATTCATTATTAGAGCGCAAACTTTTAGAGAACTGACCGGTTTGAATGAAGGCTTGGCGATCAAACTGTCCCAGGGGCTCACCATTGCCATTGCAGTTATTCTGGTCATATTGTTGTTTTGGTTTTTACAAAGAACCCGCACCGGAAAGGCGATGCGTGCGTTTTCCGATAATGAAGACCTTGCTTTGCTGTCCGGTATAGATCCGAATCGTGTGGTCCTGGTGACCTGGATTATCGCGGCGGCCCTGGCGACCATTGCCGGAACTCTATATGGGCTGGATAAGAGCTTTAAACCGTTTACCTATTTTCAATTATTATTGCCGATCTTTGCCGCAGCGATCGTTGGCGGGATTGGACAACCATTGGGAGCTATCGTTGGCGGCTATGTGGTTGCATTCTCTGAAGTAATGATTACTTATGCTTATAAAAAGTTCTTGAAATACTTGCTACCTGAGAGCTGGGAGCCGCAAGGCTTAGTTCAACTCCTATCCACAGACTACAAGTTCGCAATTTCATTTATCATTTTGGTGGTAGTGCTGTTGGTTCGACCCACCGGGATTTTTAAGGGCAGAGTTTTGTGAGCAGTCAAGCCACAAGAGCGATGTTTTCGTTTCTAATCATGGGCGCACTGTTGCTGGTTGTTGGTTTTGGACAATCCTGGTCGGTGGCCTTGGCTATCGTCAATCTATGCCTTATTTCATCAATCATGGCGTTAGGGGTAAATATTCAATGGGGGTACGCCGGATTGTTCA
>JAOTWM010000223.1 GCA_029862885.1 Gammaproteobacteria bacterium | reverse complement strand
CTATAGTAGGTCTTGTCATTTGATACCCAATTTGCTTCAGTAAACGAGTCCCCGATTACAAGAATCTTAGGACGCTTAGTTTGAAGAGTGCCGAACTGTCTAAATCCGCGTTGAGTAAACTTGACATCTGTCTCGTACGTGCTGCGGTCAATATTAGTCGCAGTGCGCTTAGCCGAAAAATGTGAAACTGTTACCCAGCCAAATCGTTCGTGTAAGCGTTTTCCGGGAGGCATCCTGAACGTTTCCGGATGGCGACTGCGATATGTGAGCCTCGCTTGTTCCAAGTCGCCAAACACAGGCACGGAATAACGCGTCAATTGGATTAGTCTTAGGGTTGACTCGCCACCAATTAACACAAGTATGATCGCGATTATGGCAGTTCCGATGTAGAGTGACACTGACGATCTCTTACTGCTAATTTTCACTGCCGTTCCATTGTTTGAAGGTTAGAGAAATTAGATTTCAACGTATATTGCCCGACAACGTGAATTCTAATAGGTTGCGTGATTTTCGCCAGCGGTAATTATGTTAGACTTTCTACAATAATCCGGTGAATCGGATCATTGTGCACCCAGCTTTCAATCGGCCTTAGTTTTCGTAGAGCGGAAACTGTACCTTTATTGTACAAAACGGTTAGATATTTACTATGAGTCGAATTGGAAATCTAATTGCGGCATGGACAAAGTCGTTTCAGGATCGCGCTAAATACTGTACGAACGAAAAACTCCCTTTTTTTGATATTGCTAATGACTATCTTCCAATATCGAAGTCCGCCGTAATTATTGACATTGGAGCGGGCCTAGGGAGATTTGCGGAGCGGCTTGATCTTAGAAATAGGTATCCAAATTTGTATTTACTAGACGGGAATCAAGAAACCGTGCGTGAGCTAGCGAAAATCTACAATAATGTTGCAATATATAGAGCTCCGGACGCGTTGCCATTTGAACATCACTCGGTTGACTTTGTGCATTGTAGCCACATGATAGAACACTTATATCATGAACAGCTCTATGAATTCTTATTCGAAATTGATCGTGTATTGAAGCCCGACGGTATACTGATAGTTAGCACACCGCTTTTATGGGCTGGTTTTTACAATAACCTGTCGCATGTCAAGCCATATCATTACGCGGTGTTGACAAAGTACCTGTGTACCAAAAAATTGCAAAGAACTGGGAAAGCAATTTCGCATGACTACGAAGTGATGAGTGTAACCAAAAGGTATACCGGCGATCGTAACGAACAGTGGGGTTCTGAGATTATGATAGTTGATTTTATGTTATTTGTACTTAAGCACGTTTGTGGAACTCTAAGAATACGCAAGTATAAGGAAAGTGGGTATACCATCGTGTTACGGAAAGGTCGATGCCAGTGATTATTGGATTTAAGTATTGAAGTTCATGATTTGCAGTATTGTCGGCCAGCATGACCGATATTTGAGTGTATAGGAACTTGCCAGACGTCGCGTCAATACGAAACCAATGGTCTCTTTTTCTTGGGCTATTACGGCCGTATCTGCTGGCAACGGCTGCAATAATTACAATGAATTTGGCCATGGGGGTTCTGTTAACGGTTCGACCCTTGGTAATCGCACCAGTATTGGATGGTATTGCCGGAGCGAATAACACGCCGGCAGCTTCCATAGGCCTGGTGACGTTAAATAATTTGGGGGCGACTCTGGTAAACCTATTCGGACTTGACGAAATGACCGTCATGAACCTTGGGATAATGGTGGCTTGCATCTATTTTGCGATATCGGCTGTTATTGCCGGGCTCACATTATCCGGCCACTACCTTACCGTCAGTGTTCGTACTGCGGTCGCGAGAGACTTGACATTGCGACTGCATCGCCACTTCTTACTTTTGCCAGTCGGATTCTTCAATAAGCATAAGGCAGGAGATTTGGTAAGTCGATTTACGAATGACGTTAATGTCACGACAACTTCCCTTGATGCAATTACGCGTGGAATAATTAAGTCGGTTACTCAGGTAGTCTTAACGGCGTTTGTTCTATTTAAGACCGATGCAATGTTTGCGACCGTGACCGTAGGGATCGGGGCCATCCATGTTTTGATCACCAAATCCCTTGGGGCTACGGTGTTGCGCCGTAGCAAGACTTATGTAAGCCAACTTGGGGTGTTAAGTGCGGCGTTGCTGGAGACGATTAATGGCGTTCGGGTGATCAAATCCTTCGCAGGCGAGCGATACGAGGCTAAGCGAATGAATGATGTCGCAAATACATTTCGTGGCTACCTTCGTCGATATCGAATTGGTACCTTTTATCAGGTGCCGGCTCGAATGTTGGCGGACGCATTGGTTGCTACGGTGGTCCTTGTGCTCGTGTTTTATGCTGTTACGGAACAACGACTAACATTAGCTGGTGCCGCTCTGTTTTTTTTTCTGTCACAGCAAATGTCGGCACCGATCTCTGAGCTCTTCTCGAATATCCTTAGGATTCAGGAATTAAAGGGTTGCGCGGAGAGAATAATAGAAACACTAAATGTAGAGAGTGACATCCGTGATGGCGATCGTGTGCCGGAGAAATTTTCGCGCGATATATCGGTTAGGAATGTGAGCTTTGCATACGAACGCCACGACAATGTGTTATCAAATATCGATTTGACCGTAAAGCGAGGGGAATTTGTTGCGGTAGTGGGTCCAAGTGGCGCGGGCAAGTCGACATTATTTGACTTAATACTGCGATTCTATGATCCGAAGTCTGGGGTAATCGAAATTGACGGCGTCGACATTAAAAAATTTCGGCAGCGAATATATCGACAGCAGTTCGGAGTTGTGGCGCAGGAATCATTATTATTCAACGATAGCGTGAAAGCCAATATTATATATAGTCGACCCGAAGACTCGAGTGCATTGGACTATGCGTTGAGTGTCGCGAATGCCAGCGGATTTGTTGATTCTTTGCCGCACGGAGTCGAGACGGTGGTGGGCGATAGAGGGATACGGTTATCGGGTGGTCAGATACAGCGGATTGCTATGGCGCGCGCTGTCTACGCTAAGCCCGCTATTCTCGTGCTCGATGAGGCAACGAGCTCTCTGGATACGGAGTCGGAACGCGCAGTTCAAGATGCATTGAACAAGATGGCCGAGGAAATGACGGTTCTCGCGATCGCCCATCGACTGTCGACGGTGATTCACGCCGACAAAATTGTCGTTCTCAGCGGCGGCAAAATCGAGGCGGTGGGGAAACACAGTGAATTGTTGAACGAATGTCCGACATATCGACGGTTCTACGATCAACAGCTTGTGAGTAACTTCCCCAATATGCCGGAGTAACGTGAGTAACTCTTGCGGAAAGCTGATAATTCTCAGGCTTATAGAGACTATCGAGCCGCGTCGGGTACGACTATGACGTTTCCATTTCTGGATAAATCCTTACGTCGACGCGTCGCGTTTAATATGAGCGTGGTCAAAGGGCCGTGGGGTGGGGCCAATACATTTATAGCTCAACTGGCGGATTATCTGCGTAGTCGGAATTATGAGGTTGTATTTTCATTAGCCAAGCCAGTCGACGTCGTAATCTTGATAGATCCACGCGAAAACACTGCGGGTCGTAACTTTAGCGTTGGGGATATCGAAAGGGCCCGTAAGAGCAACCCGAACCTTCGGGTGTTACATCGCATTAATGAGTGTGATCGGCGAAAGAATACGGCATTTATGGATGATGTCTTACGCGACGCAAATCATATTGCGGACGTCACGGTATTTATATCAAAGTGGTTGCACGAATATCATCGCGAAATCTGGTTTAATGATGACCGGATGTCCGAAGTCATCTTCAACGGTGCCGATCCACGAATCTATTTCCCGACTCGTCAGAGCGAACGGAAAGGCAGGAAAACAATACGATTCGTTACACATCATTGGTCACCGCATGAACTAAAGGGTTTTCGTCATTATGCAATATTGGACGACTTAATACATTGTGGTGTGCTGCCGGATGCCGAACTCTGGGTCATCGGACGGTGGCCTGAAGCGATGCAGTGGAAGTCGGCCCGTCTCATAGAGCCGGCCAATGGGCGCAAACTGGCGAATTTGTTGCGGCAGTGCGATTTATATATAACCGCTAGTCAATGGGAGCCGGGCGGGATGCACCACGTCGAAGGCGCGCAGTGCGGATTACCGATGGTCTATCACGAAGACGGAGGCGGCATCGTAGATATGTGCAGCCGTTACGGAATCGGATTTCGTGATGATTTGGAGTCAGCGGTCAACGAAGCGATCCATCGTCGCCACGAACTACGTCAGCATCTCTTGCGAAATATACCTTCGGGTGACCGCATGGTGCACGATTACGCTGATATCATTCAGCGCCTGATCGCTGATTCTTAGCGGTAGATCGTTAGCGGAGATCCGCAAATTACAAACGGGAAACGCCGAAGAGTCGGCTGGATAATAGGCGATCAACTGGATCGAAAAAATTGGTTCCGTCCCGGCGATTTGTCGGCCGGCGGCAGCGGACTAGTTCGGTTTCAGTGGATCGCCGACATCGGCAATCAGAGTGCCAATAGTCAATTTTTTCACGAGCGCTTTCGACCCTGGCGGCGATATCACTATGTGGTTTTCTTAAAGGCAATGGGTGTGCGGGCCGCGGCGCTGTTAAGAAGATTACGTGATAAAGATGTTCCTGCAATATTTGATGCAAACGTGAACTATTATGAGTTGGGTGGGGAGGAATACTATCGTGACATGCTGCCTACCGAGCGACAGAAACGGCAGGCGATTGAAATGACCGAGCAGGCATCGGCCGTGGTTGCCGACTCTCAGTATATATCCGGGCAATGCGCTCCATATAACGCTAACGTAAAGTGGATTCCCGATAATGTGCGACTGGACTTGGTTCCACCTTATCAACCCTATGACTATTCAACTGGAAGGTTAAGATTATTATGGAGCGGGCAAGTCGCCAAATTATTTGAGCTGCTCCATATCGAATCGGAATTACGCCGATACGCCCACGATATTGAATTAGTGC
The DNA here is from genome assembly GCA_029862885.1 of Gammaproteobacteria bacterium. Classification (GTDB taxonomy): domain Bacteria; phylum Pseudomonadota; class Gammaproteobacteria; order Arenicellales; family JAOTWM01; genus JAOTWM01. The sequence goes on along the minus strand of JAOTWM010000223.1, from coordinate 3,179 downwards.
TTGTCACCAACCCATTAAAGGGGCTCGAGCGGATACGGCCAGACGTACGATTGCGACTCACGGATCTGCTGGAGTCGTTAGATGTAAGAATTGTGGACTATCGTGACCCACTGCAGCTTTTGCAAGTGTATTCGGAAGGGGGTGTGTCCATCTCTCCGAGATTTCTAGACAGCCCCTATAATTTGGGCCACACAGAATGGAAAATTTCACTGGCAATGGCCTGCGGCCGGGTCGTGATATGTAGTCCGGTGCCGAGTTATTCCACCGTGCAGGAGCGTGCCGGCGGCGTTGGAATACGGGTAGTCGATTCGCCTGTAGGTTGGGCGTCAATATTCGACCAGATTCTTACCGGTGGTTTCGATTTTGCCACAGAAGAGCGCGGTGCGCGGGAGGTAATAAGAAAATATTATTCAACAGACGTAGTGGCAGGGCAGTACAGCGAGTTTTTGGAGTCGGTAGTTGGCTCGACCAGATAACTGCGCCGGTCGCTGTTTCGGTACGCTGAGCGTAAAATTCTCCGATGTCTGACAACGGGGTAACCTGCATTCTGATCTCGACTTCGGGGAAGTATCTGCCTATCGCTAAATTCACAATTACGATGTTGGACCAATATTGGCAAGCCCACCCGGAATTATTCGTATGCGGAGGCGGGAGTAGCCATGGACCCAATTGGTTCGACGCCGAAGCCGCCCCAGAGGACTGGTTGAGTATCACCCGTTCAGCGTGTCAGCGGCTGCAGCGCAAGAATTACAAGTGCGTGTATTTAATTCTTGATGACCATCCGCCACTGGCGAGTTGTAATAGCGTACATCTCAATCAAACATTACCTCGATTGCTCGACGAACTTACTGCAACGTGTATTGGCCTGAACGGTTGGGGTATCGGCCGGGAAGGGCGACGTGTTAAGGGAGAAATTCTTAGATCTTATTATTATAATTTGGAGCACTTGCCGGCAGGTTTTACATGGAAATTTTCGTTACATCCAACATTGTGGAATTTGGAAAGGCTCATCGCGTTGTTGGATTCTCTGATTGAAATGCTACCACCGCCGGATCGAACACCGTGGCGGTTTGAACGATTGTCGGGTGAAAAAGAACTCGGACTGTCGTTTGATTATATTGGATCGGCTTACCGTGTTTGTGGGCGGTGTATGACATCGAGTAGCGCTCGATACTACCAACACGCCGCGAAGATCGGTTTAATGAGGTCGCGGCGATTCTTTATGAAGCGAATCGGTGCCGCAGGCCAGCCTAGGTTCGACGAACGACTCGACGCATTGGGTCAGTACTATGAGGGGCCGTATCCGCTGTTTTGGAGCGGATTGATCATGGCCGGTAAGCCAAACGCTCGATTCATCGACTTTGTGAGGCAAAATCGATATTCCGATATGTACCAACGATTGACCACGCAAGTCATTCCGGCCTTTGAGTTCGATCGCGACAACGATACCTGATTTACTATGAAAACCATCGATCGGGATTTGCATGCCGACTTCAGGGTGGTGACAAGTCCGCTTCGCGTATCTCCGGATTTTGTAATTGTCGGTGAAGCCAAATGTGGAACGACATCGATGTTTCAGTACATCGGCCGACACTCCGATGTGTTTCCTGCGCTCAAGAAAGAGCCGCGCAATTTTATCGAGTATCCCGATAGTCTTGCGCAGTGTCGGCGTCACTATCCTACGATGATTCGCAAGGCGCTACACCTAGCTGTTGGTGGCTCGCGGTTTGTCGCGGGTGAAGCCACGGCGGAGTATTTTGCTAATCGTCAGGTGCCAGGCGTACTTTCGCGACTTTTGCCGGAGGTGAAAATCATTATAATGCTCCGCCATCCATCGGCCCGAGCATTATCGGACTATCAGATGTTTAATAATCGGGGACTGGTAGACGAATCGTTTGAAGAGATAGCCGATCGCAGTATTCAATGGTTGTCGAATGACGATGTTTATCCCTGGCTGCTTGATGCCGGGCAGTGTGAGCACAGTACAATTCGATTCGTGCTAAGAGGAATTTATGCTGAGTCCGCAGAGCGCTGGTTGAAGCATTTTCCAAAAGAACAGTTGCTATTTATTTGTAGCGAGGATTTCTTTTCCGAAACAGCTGAGATCGCTAAACGTATTTTTCGGTTTTTGGGCTTGGATGATCATCATGTCGAGAATCTCGGCGTGATGAGGAAAGGTGTCTACGAGCGGGAGACGTACAGCAGCGTACTGGAAAAGCTCGATAGGTTTTATGATGCTCACAATGAGAAGCTTTATGCGTTGTTGGGCCAGGATTTCGGATGGAACGACGCCGGAAATCAACCGGCCGCCGCTGATCGTGGTGAGTATGATTGCTATTGACGCTCAGCTGTTGTTTTGGGCGAAGCCTCTGATGGCAGCAACTGGGTTTCAATGGCGATAGCCCGGCAATGAGTGCTACGCCCAAGGGTATGGTTTGCCGGGTAGACGGATCGCGGTTGGCATATTATCTGCGTGCCGCGGATGAGGAATTCTGGGACCGGCGTTGGACATCAAGCGAGGTTGAGGAGCGGATGGTTGCTGCCCGCCAAGGTCATCTGGGCACTTACGCAAAATGGTTCGATCGTTATCTGCCGAAATCCGGAAAACTTGTCGAGGCGGGTTGTGGGCTTGGGCAATACGTGGTTGCGCTTCGTCAGCGCGGATTCGATGTGGAGGGCGTGGAGTGGGCACGAAACACCGTCGGAATGCTCAACGACTTATACCCAGAAGTGCCGATTCGCGCCGGCGATGTATCGAATCTTGATGCCGACGATGGATACTACTCAGGTTATATCTCATTGGGCGTAGTCGAGCATAGGCAACAGGGCCCAGAACCATTCTTGGATGAAGCGTATCGTGTGTTGCAGCCGGGCGGAGTCGCGATTTTTACCGTACCGTATATTAATGTAATCCGTAAAACAAAAAGGTTACTTGGCTTATATCATTCGTCGATCGAGGGTCGTGAATTCTATCAATACGCCTTTTCGCGGAGAGAATTCGTAGCGCTGTTGGGACAGGCAGGATTTAGGGTCGAACAGGTGTCGGGATGCGACAGTTATAAAGGCATTTTCGACGAGTTAGCGATGCTGTCTTGGGTGAAGCGAATGCGCTTAGGGCGGTACGATGTCGGGGCTTTGGTGCAGCGCGGTCTCGAGAAGTTTCCATGGATTGAGTCACA
>JAOTWM010000221.1 GCA_029862885.1 Gammaproteobacteria bacterium | reverse complement strand
TGGGCAATAGTTTTATCGGTAAACAAGAAATCTCTGAGTTCCTTGTCAAAGGTCGAATCCTGGCGCCGTATCCACTCCAATACCATCGCGGCGTGCTCTTTTTCCTCATCGCGGTTGTGGGCAAGAATCGCTTTTAACTCCTTGTCCTTGCAGGCATCGACACGCTGATTGTACCAGTCCACCGCTTCTAATTCTTCCATAAGCGAAGTGATGGCGCGATGCATGTCACGCGTGCTGTCCGCTAATTCTTCAATGGGTTCGTGATAACCTTCGTTTGCCATATCGTATTCTCCGTTTAAATTCGCTCGTGTTTCAATTGTTTCGCTCTGCCAGTGTGGTGCCGTAATTACATTCCGTGTCCACTATGTGTCGGCAGGGGTGCCCGACATTTCAAGGTGAAGCTCAGCGCCGTCATAAGGATGGGCTTCTGCAACCGCCTCGTTTAGCTCGACGCCCAAACCGGGACGGGTCGGTGGAATAATATACCCATCCTCCCATTGCACCGGTTGGTCGAGAATTTCGGAATGAAATTCACCCCATGTTTGGATACTTTCCTGGATCAAGAAATTCGGACTACAGGTATCGAGTTGGATATTGGCCGCGCCCTCGATCGGCCCGCAATACAAGTGCGGCGCAATCTGCGTGTAGTGGGCCTCCGCCATGCCGGCGATTTTCTTCGCTTCTAGGATCCCGCCAACCCGGCCCAATGCCATCTGCAGGATCGACGCGGCTTGCTCGCGCAATACACGCGCAAATTCATACTTCGTGGCGAGCCGCTCGCCGGTGGCAATGGGAATGCTCGTAGCGCGCGCGACGCGCGCCATTTCCGGGACGTTATCCGGTGGCACCGGCTCTTCGAACCACAGTGGATCGTAGGGTTCGAGTCGTCGGGCCAGGCGGATCGCGCCGGCCGCGGTCATTTGTCCATGGGTTCCGAATAGCAAATCGCAGCGATTACCCACCGCCTCACGGATGCGCTTTACGAACTGCTCCGAGCGGTCGAGCGCCTCCAACGACAATTGGCGAGGATCGAATACGGTGTAGGGACCGACGGGGTCGAACTTTACTGCAGTGAATCCTTGCGCGGCGTATTGGCTCGCGCGCTCAGCGGCTAGATCCGGGTCGGAGTATACATCGCCTGGGTCGGATGGCTGCGGATAAATGTAGGTATAGGATCGCAGGCGTTCATGGATCTGGCCCCCTAGCAAGTCATAGATCGGTCGATCGACCTCCTTCCCGATGATGTCCCAACACGCCATTTCGACCGCACTCAAGATACCCATGATCGAGACATCCGTACGCTGGGTGTAACCGCTCGAATAGATAGTACGCCACAGACGTTCGATCTTGAACGGGTCCGCACCGATAACGTGCCGTTCGCATACATCTTCAATCATGCGCACGACCACGTTGGGGTGAAACGGCACCGAGTAAACTTCTCCATAGCCGCGCACGCCGCCATCGGTCGTGAGCTTGATAAACACCCAATACCTACCGCCGAAATGCGGTGGTGGGTTGCCCACCACAAAGATTTTAAGATCGGTGATCTTCATTGCACGATAACCTATAAATGTTGTCCGTAGTGTAAACGTAAGAAACGGGCTGTGATTATGTGACGAAGCGAGCAACGACTGCAGCACGACAATCGGCGCCAATTCAATCTCATCGGTTCAGCCATTAGGCCAGGCTAGTTGCGATATCGCTTCCAATACCTGCATCATCACGTCACCGTATTGGTCCTCGGTGCACGCGACCTCGATATGCCATGCCTTGTCGGTATACTGCACGGCTCCATTCAGGATCACTTGTTCCGACTCCGCGCTCGAACGATACGCAATCAACGAGTACGCGACATCGCCTACGTACCCCAACCGCCGATCTGCAATCACCGTCAGGTCTTTATGGATCGCCGGTAAGCTTTCGATTGCCTGATCGTAGTAGGCGTGCGGCAACCAACGGTTAAACTGCAGTGGCGAAACGCGCATTTCAACTCCTACGTCGAGGGGGACGACTAACGTCTCATCGGCACTCGAAGCGAGCGTGACCCACGATAGACCGGCGCCGATGACGAGTACGTTGAGAATCGTGAAGGTACCAGCGCGCATGCGATTACTCGTCAAGACTAAGCCGCAAAACGCGCAATGGCTTCCTCATTCCAACTTACGCCGGTGCCGAGAGTACCATCCACCACTGCATTGCCCGCTTCGACACACAACGGCTCGGCCACAATGGTATTCCACCAGTCGGCGTATTCCAGCCAATGCGCGGTCGGCGTCGCGCACAAAAGCTGGGCGCTGATTTCTGGCCACAGGTGGCTGGACAGTGGAATCCCACGCGGTTGCGCAAGCGCGGCGGCACGCATCCAACCGCTAACGCCGCCGATTTTCATCACATCCGGCATCATAAAATCCGAGGCATGTGCGTCGATCGCGTGCTGCATGTCCAATACGCCCCACCAATTCTCGCCGCATTGGATTGGAGTAGCGATTTCTCGCGCGACCAGCGCGTGCCCGGTATAGTCATGGGCAAGCGTCGGTTCTTCGACCCAGGTCAGCCCCACATCCTCCAGTTTGCGCAGTCGCTGTACGGCTTCGACGGGAGTAAGGCTTTGGTTGTAGTCCACCATTACCGCGAGTTCCTCACCGACTGCGGAGCGCATTGCGCGGATCACCTCTAGATCGTCTCGCACGGTGGGGTAACCGATCTTCGCTTTGACGCCGAGCATGCCTTGTTTGGCCCAGGCTTCGGCCGCTTGCGCCGAACCCTTCACACCGTCGTAACCCACACCGCCGTAACACGGTATCAATTTCTCGGTTCCACCCAATAAGCTCACTAGCGATACGCCGTGGCTGCGTGCCAACGCATCCCACAGGGCCATGTCGATGGCCGCCAACGCCATGCCTACCAAACCCTGCGTGCCCAACAACCGGAAACGCTTGGCTAAGGACTGCTCGATCTCGGCGGGCGCCAGCGGCTGTGCTTCGATCAACGCACCGATGTTCTGAACCAATTCGGCCGTCGGTTTGAGCGCGGCACGCGTGTAGGTAAATACGATGCTATGGCCGATGATGCCATCGTCGGCCTCGATGTCCGTCAACACCAGCGGTGATTCCGAAACCGACCCGCTCGCGGTTTGGTGAGGATGCTGCATAGGCACAATCACCGCACGCACGCGAAGCGTTCGGATTTTCACAGGGGCGGATACTTTCGGCGGCACGATCATCAGTCACGAATATTTGGCGATTGTTCTATGAGAAATACGGCATGCGATCACGCCGCGCACTGCTCGCGCGCCAACGCGGCTAAACAGTCGTCGGCTAGCGGTTCGATTGCTGTGAAATCACGATGCGCAATCCACTCGGCGCGCTTGAATCGGCGAATATGATTATCGACATGACACAAGCTCAGATACACGATGATGCGCCCGAACGGGCTGATATTGGGCGGGCTCGCATGCACCAGGTTGCCGTGAAACATAATTACGCCTCCAGCATCACCGATAGGTGCCATCAAACCGCCATCTTGCGCAAGTGCGGTGACGGTATCGCGGTCTAATGTCCATAATGGGTAACTCGTGGATTCCAGATCGTGGCCGGCTTCCTGCACGCCCTTACGGTGACTGCCGGGAATAAAAATCAGTGGACCGTTGGCGGCGGTCACGTCGTCAACGAACACGGCAATATTCATTGCGCGCGGTTCCGGCATTGCATCGTCGCGTTGCCACGTGCCGTAGTCCTGGTGCCACTGCCATACCTCACCGTCGAATGCTGCTTTTGCATTTACTTTGTATTGATGCATGTAGACCGGCCCATCGAGAATCTGCATGACTGGCTCGATCAAACGGGGATGAGCAGCCAGTCGACGAAACGCCTCGTTGTAGGTGTGTGCAGCAAATGCAGTGCGCGGAGCGCCGTTCGATTCGCGCCAGACCTCGTCACGATCAAGGGCGTAAACCTCGGTGGCAGCGTTTGCCAACACCGTCACTTCCTGCGCGGTAAATCGATTCGGGAAAAAGAGATAGCCTTGCTGCTGGTATTGCTGCAACTCGGTGTCGGAAAGTCGCATCGGGTGGATCCTTAAGTTAACGAGTGCGCGGTGGAATTGGGCCGCAGTACAATCCATACGTTACCGCGTTAGCCGCAATATTTCAAAAACTCAACCCGGAGTCGATTTGCTGGGAGATGTCGACTCTCAATGCCCCGATGCGGCGTCATTAATTTGTTTCGTGCTGTGGTAACGCATCTTTTACCTCATACCAGGCAGGTTTGTCACTGAGCCAGATATGCCGGCTGGGTTTTTGATCGGGCTCGTCGTCCAACGTACCGAGTCGTAGCACGACAATTTCCGGCTCATCCGCCTGCAACGCGTAAATGGGTGAATGGCAAGTCGAGCAAAAATAACGCCGTTTCCCCGGCGACGATTCGTACTCGACGAGATGATCCTGGCCTTCGGTAACCCGAAACACGGTTCCGTCTACGACTGCGCTGGAACCAAAAACAGTGCCATGGATTTTTCGACAGGTATGACAGTGACAATGCTGCGCGGACTGAATAGGGCCCGTGACTTCATATTTTACCCGCTGACAATGACAACTTCCCGATAACATAGGTTGGGTACCCCATAGCAATACTCGATAGAGGTATGCGCCGCCACGGCGGTGGCGCCAATGTCGTGTCGATTATTTGTTATTCATTTGTTCGAAGGCTGCCACGCTGAAACCGTTCATACTTTTGTCGCCCACTAGGATTACCGGCACGCCACGGCCGCCGAGTCGATCGTATTCACGTTTCGCCGTGGAGTCTTTTTTGATGTCATACTCCACAAATGGAATATCATTCGTGGCAAAATACTTTTTGGCTTTGTCGCAGTACGGACACCAATCCGTACCATACATGACGACCTTATCGGAGCTCAATTTTTCGTCCATCTCGAGCAACTCAGTCGTCGAGTAGGAGTTGATGCGCAGCCGGACCTGCTCGGTCTCCTGGTTATTGGGCGGCATGTCGGTGAAATGCACGTTGCCGTCGTCGTCGAACCACCTATACACCTGTTGGGCGTCGACAGGAGCCGTCGTTGCACCGGCCAGAAAAGCCATCAGAAATATAATTCTCATTCTATTCACGCAATCAGTTTAGACCATTTGGCAGCACAGAGCGTTGTCAATCCCAATAGTTTGCGTTTTCGGCAAAGCCTTGGCGCATCGGACCAATCACACAAAATCAATGCCCGCTCGGCGCCTCCAGGACGACCCATTTTGGCCGGCGTTCGACGAGCGCCGCACCGATTCGCTGCAACCGCTCGACCTCAGCATCGAGATCATCGGTTTCGATATCAATGTGCACTCGACTTGGATGATCGACTTGTTGCAACAAGATTCGAACGTCCGGGGAGTCGCGGCCCAAACGAACATATTTCGGATCTACCTGTTCATCTGCGGATTCGGCCTTCTGGCCGAACGCAGCACTCCAAAATTTCGCGTCACTGCGTAGGTCATCAAACTGGCAATCGATTATGAGCGCACCCAATCGGCTCTTGTGCATTGTCGCCTCCAAATGCAGAAAAAGTTGGTGAACGTCATTGCATTGAGTCTTAAATCACTCCTCACGACCGCCCATCGAGCAGTTTCTGAAAGGGGATTGGTAGGATGTTCCTTGCTTTGCGGGATAGGGTCTGCTCGTTTTTCTGCCAAACAATGCCGAGATAGATCACACCGAGACCAATGGCGGTGAGTGCGATCGGGAAAAGCCAACTGTCTTTAAAAACCGTCGACGCCAAGTGACCGAGATATAAGCTGCCCCCGATCGCACCGAACACGACGAATACACGGCGCACCAACATCGCCCCAACACCGATCATCGCAAGATTTACGCAAAAATAAATAAACTTCGCGAACTCGCTGTCAGAGTCTTGTGAGGTCATGCCACACCAAAACGTCATCACACCAAACAAATACAACCAAAATGCATAGTCACCGCTCTTACTCGAACGCAAATCGACCCAAAACGCCAGTAGCGTCATGCTAATACCGAAGTACATCGATACCGCCGCACGAAACTCGTAGTCGCGTTGTCCGCCGGCCAGCATGACCGCTATGTCCATCGACATGTACCAGAGCGTTACCGCAATCGGCATCAACAAGAATGGGTAGCGGTAACGCCAAGCCATAATCGCGCCAGCCGCGAGCGTTCCGAACTCCAGGAAGAGCCAATGCCATTTTATATAACGATGATAATCTCGGTACGGAGTGTCATCGGGCCACCACCCAAGCCCTTGCTGCAGACCGTACAGGGCGATCGGAACGAGTGCGACCACGAACACGGCACAGATACCGGCTGGGATCGTATAGCCATGAGCGCGAAACCGTTGCACCAATCCAATGCCTAGCGCCGCATAGGTCAACGCTATGGCGAAGATGCCCCAGCCCCCGAACGACTCCCAACCGATGGTCATAAACAACGACATTGCGCCGATCGCGGTAAGTCCGCCCAAGTAGTACAGCACGTGGGTAAAATCGAACTGTGGCCCGGCGCCCGGTTGTTGATCCAGAAATTTCCAGAGTGCGGCGGCTTGGTGGCGGTTCACGATTTGTTCCGCAACTGCCGCATCGAGATATTTTTGGGTGATTTTCATCACGGCGTGTCGCCAAGTCTACGTTACGTTAGCGGGCGTGCACCGCGTCACGTTGCCGATTCGCGCCAGTCGATGGCCCTCTTTGCGTTGCCTCATAAAACACGCTGGGTGCCTGGGAAGACGTTATCTCGAAACGGTCCTGGGCCAATCCGTATTGCTCCATATATTCGGCAATCGTCGTAAAGGTGGCCGTAGCGACGCGACCATCATGATCCGAAAATGCGAATTCTTTACTGAATAAAGAACCGAGGAATCGCTGCACCGGGCCGACCGCTATGGGTTGCGGTTTAAAAAACTCTTGGTTGCGGGCTTTGACCTGCGCACGATCATCGGTTTGATATACCGCAGCGTTAACCACGTCCAACAAAAATTCGGTGCAGTTTTGATAACGCGCATCGAACGGATTTGAAATCGCCGAATAACGAGGATTATGAAGATCCGTATAGGTCTGCGAGCCGATCAATTCCAGCAGACGCTGCTGTAACTTCGGAGTCGGTATGATCACGCCGGCTTTGAGTTCCATGACGGCACTGAAGAAATCAAACGGATAGTCGCGTACCAAGCGGCTCACATTTAGCTTCTCTTGGTTTTGATAGAGGTTATACATGACATAGCCTGGCACCGTTCGGCCATCGGCAGTTTGAATTGCCGAATAGACCGCGAATCCTGTGTGGGTGTATCGGATACCATCAGGGAGTTCATCACCAGACCGCCCGACTCGCGAGACGATGGCCACGTGTGCGCTTTTCTCGGCCAAGTCGGTTTCAACACGCTTTGCAAATTCAGCGATTTGCGCTGCGCTGTAACCCATGACGCCGCCAGCCTGCTGGCTGGCGGCGTTGGCGTTGACAGTCACCAACAGAACGATGGCCGTCAATGCGATTCTGCTGATCCAGCCGGGCATCGAACCGTCCCGCCTAGTCCAACATGGCCTGCGCCGGGGTGGGCGCAGCAGTCAATGTGTCATCACCGAGCGCGAGCGGTTTGGCAGGCTCGTTGGCAAAATCCCAAATCGCGTCGCCCGCCTGGCCGCTAACTCTACCGGCGGCGCCAACGATCTTTAGGGGTACGGCCACCACAGCCGCCGTTAACTTCACCGTCCCGATGGACGCGTGTCCGATGGCTTGCGCCGAATGTGTGACGGATTGACTTAGATGCTCCGCACTGCCGCTGACCTGGGCCAGCGCGGGTTGTATACCGACAGTGAGAATCAACATCGCAGCGGCAATCAGTGATTTGGGCTTCATGGCACGAGCCTCCTGTTTACGGTTGAGTAGAGTCGCTCAGTGTGGGTGCGCGCAACAGGCCAGTAAACAAATAAATGCCAAGTACCGAATCGCCTGCCGTAAGGTACCGCCAGACGGTACTGTACTCACGCGTGGCGGGCTAACCGTAGGGCGCGTAATTAGGTGTTCAAAACCACCGCCAAACCCAGCACGACCAGCATCCCTAATACGAGTCGGCGAAACACCGTGTCCGGCGTTACTTGACGATCCTTGGAGACCAACCAAATACCGACCGCGACGGGCACGATCCCGAAAGCCGAGGCGCCGGCGAGCGGCCAGTTCAAATACGCCATTCCGCTTACGCCGATGATCATTATGAGACT
>JAOTWM010000220.1 GCA_029862885.1 Gammaproteobacteria bacterium | reverse complement strand
AACGCCCGATATTCTCGTGATCGGCAAAGGCCTAGGGGGCGGTGTGTTTCCGCTCGCCGCGGTGCTCACCCGCGACGATCTCGACATTGCGCCGGACCGGGCGCTTGGTCACTACACCCATGAGAAGAATCCCGTAGCCTGCGCGGCTGGGCTCGCCACGCTGGATATCATCGAATCCGAACAATTACTGAAACGCACCATCGAACTCGGTGAACACGCCCGCAAGCGCATGCAGGAAATACAACGACGCCACGCAGTGATCGCCGATGTGCGCGGTATCGGCTTACTGATGGGGATCGAGCTTATCGACCCCGATAGCGGCGAGCGCGCAATCGATGCCGCCGAGGATGTGTTGTATCGCGCGCTGTCCGATGGCTTAAGTTTCAAAATTACGATGGGTAATGTACTGACCTTGACGCCGCCTTTGACCGTGAACGAGCGACAGCTCGACACCGCCTTCGATATTCTTGATGAAGCGATCGGCGCAGCGAATTAACCCGGATCGTTTGACAGTGTTGAACCGTCGAGCCATAGTGCGCGCGGCATTTCATCGATAACCCACTCCCAACATCGGTAATAGCAACGCTGCGATGACAGAGACCCGCGACCCCTGGCTGCTGACGCCCGGCCCGTTAACCACTTCGGCAACGGTGAAGGCCGCAATGCGGCACGACTTTGGTTCACGAGATAAGCGGTTTATTGCAATCAATCGGCGCATCCGGGAGCGGTTGCTGGACATCGCCGGCGTGCGCGACACCCACGTATGCGTCCCGGTTCAGGGCAGCGGCACCTTCGCAGTCGAGGCCACAATCGGCACACTGACCAACCCCGATTCGCATCTGCTGGTACTGGTTAACGGTGCCTACGGGCGGCGTATCGCGAAAATCTGCGACTACTACGCACGTCGGTATACGGTTTTGGAATCGGCCGAGGATGTCCCCAACGACACGGACGCGGTCGAGCAAGCGCTGCGCACCGACCCCACGCTGAGCCATGTTGTGGCCGTGCACTGTGAAACCACGTCCGGTATCCTCAACCCGATCGTTGCTGTCGCCGAGATCACCGCGTCCGCGGGCCGAAGCCTGATCGTCGATACGATGAGCGCGTTCGGCGCCATCGAACTCGACGCAAACCAAGTTGCGTACGATGCCGTGGTCGCCTCGGCCAATAAATGCCTGGAAGGAGTGCCGGGACTGGGCTTTGGCATTATTCGTCGATCCGTACTGGAGAGCTGCGCCGGAAACGCGCCGTCATTGTCTCTCGATCTGTACGATCAATGGCAGGGCCTCGAAGCCAACGGTCAATGGCGGTTCACCCCGCCCACCCACGTTATTGCGGCCTTCGATCAGGCCCTTGCCGAGCACGAAGCCGAGGGCGGGGTGGCCGGACGCGGTGCGCGCTATCGGCGCAACTGTGAAATACTCGTTGCCGGCATGCGTTCAATGGGATTCGTGCCGTTACTGGCCGACGAGCTGCAAGCGCCCATCATCGTCACGTTCCATATGCCCGCCGACCCGAGTTTTGATTTTCAAGATTTCTACAATCGACTCAGCGAGCGCGGCTTCGTCATTTATCCCGGGAAATTGACGGTGGCCAATAGCTTCCGCATCGGATGTATCGGACGCATTGGGGAAACGGAAATTCGCGGTGCACTTGCCGCCATCGAGCTCGCGATTAACGAAATGGGGGTAAGTAGCTGCGCACCGGCCGCGTAAATTAGGGAATCTCTGCTTATGCAGCTGTTTGCAGTTACTCAAAACTTAACCAACAGTACGAGGCGTAGGGGGGTTACCCCTTAGCACTAATATGGGCTTTGAGCGGGTTACGACGTTATTTAGACGCACCAAACATCTGGAACAAGACATTGACGAGTTCCTCGAGAAAATTGTTGAGGCCGCATTGATTTTTCGCCGCGCTTTGAGCATATATCTCGAACACGGTGCATCTGAAGAATTCGACGATATCCTAAACCGGGAGAAACACCTCGAATCCCGGGGTGACACACTGCGCCGCTCGATCGAAACCCACTTGTATTCCCACACCCTGATTCCCGATCTTCGTGGCGACGTGCTGAGCTTGCTGGAAGATATGGACGATCTGATAAATGAATTTGAAGGCAACCTTTTCCGATTTTCGATCCAGCAACCGGATATCCCCGACGAATTTCACCGCGGCTTTGCTGAATTGACCGAAACCGTCGTAACCTGCGTGGAGTCGGTGGTGATGGCTGCACGTGCATTCTTCCGCGATATTCGCGCGGTCCGCGACCACAACAGCAAAGTAATGTTTTACGAAACCGAGGCGGACAAAATGAGCACCCGCCTACAACGCTCGGTGTTTGCGAGCGATCTGCCGCTTGAGAACAAGCGACACATAAGCTATTTCGTTGAACGTATCGATGATATCGCCAACGCCGCTGAGGACATTGCCGATAGACTTGCGATATATGCGATCAAACGCGAAATCTAAGGAATCTACGAAACCCGGTCTGCCCCCGCGCCAGCAACGATCCGCTCGGACACAATGGACCTAACGGTTCTCCTATTTCTCGCCAGCGGGTTATTCCTTGGTTGGACGCTGGGCGCTAATGATGCCGCCAATGTCTTCGGCACAGCGGTTGGCACCCGCATGGTGCGGTTTTACACGGCCGCAATCGTCTGCAGCATTTTCGTCATCCTCGGCGCGGTGGTCAGCGGCGGGGGCGCCGCCCACACGCTCGGGAAATTAGGTTCGGTGAATGCGTTGCCGGGCGCGTTTATGGCGGCTTTGGCGGCCGGCGTTACGGTGTACGCCATGACCCGGTCGGGCCTGCCGGTATCTACAACTCAAGCCATCGTCGGCGCGATCATCGGCTGGAATCTATACAGCGACTCAGTAACCGACGCCACAGCGTTGGTCACAATCGTTTCCACATGGTTTGTATGCCCGGTTCTCGCGGGCGTGGTCGCCGTGCCACTCTACAAACTCGTCGATTGGTTTGTGTACTTTGGAAAGATTCATTTATTACGACTCGATGCATATACCCGGGCCGCGCTCATTGCCGCCGGCGCGTTCGGCGCGTACAGCCTTGGCGCCAACAATATCGCCAACGTGATGGGCGTGTTTGTGCCGGTGTCGCCGTTCACCGATTTTAGTGTTGCTGGAATATTTAACTTGACCTCCGTTCAGCAACTCTTTTTGTTGGGCGCCATCGCGATTGCTGTCGGGATATTTACCTATTCAAAGAAAGTTATGCTCACCGTTGGGCAGGATCTAGCACCGATGTCGCCGCCGGTTGCTTGGGTAGTCGTGGTGGCGCACTCCGTTGTGTTGTTTTTGTTTGCGTCTGAAGGATTGGAACGTGTATTGGCGCAAGCAGGCTTGCCTACGATTCCGTTGGTGCCGGTATCGAGTTCTCAAGCCGTGGTCGGGGCTGTGATCGGGCTCGGTTTATTGAAAGGCGGTCACGGAATTCGCTGGCGCGTACTTGGCGCAATCGGCGCGGGCTGGATTACGACGCCGATAATTTCGGCATTTGTATGTTTTGTCGCATTATTTTTTCTTGAAAACGTATTTAATCAGCAAGTCGCGCGAGTGGTGCGCTACGACCTGTCGCCCCAGGTGATCGAACGCCTCGCGGTGGAAGGCTTTCCGGTTGCGTCGCTTGCGGACTTAAACGGACGCCGATATTTCTCTGCGAAGAAATATCTTGATGTCATCGACGATCAGCTGCCGCTCGACAGCGATCAGCGACGGCTGCTTTTGTACTATGGAGAACTCGGCAGTTACCACATCACTTCAGATACTATTCGCAAAGGGCGCCTCGCGCTCAGCCGGCCTCAACTCGATGCTGTCATCGCACTCGACGGACGAACATATCAATACAAATGGCAACTAGCCGAAGCACTGGCGCGACAATCCGTCGATTGGCGATTGAAACCCACCGATGTTCTTAACAAACACCATAATCAACGGATCAATCGGCGATTGGATGAGTTGTATCGCCTGTTCGATCGTTACTAATCGAGGGCTATGGACTGTATTCGAATGTCGCTGTTCACCGCACCACCGTCAGCGCCGCATCAACGGAATGACCAGCTGCTCGATCCAGTTACGCACTTCGACGCAGCGCACGTCTTCGTTGACAACGTCCGCGTCGACCCCCAATAGCCAGGCTAAGTCGTTACGCTCGGGATTTTCGTATAACGTTTCCAGTTTGTTCACGTAGTCGAGCGCTGCCTCGCGGTTTGCAAAGAATCCCAACTTGACAAGTTTGTCGATGCGGCAGAAAGTCAACCGCGCGAGTTCGTGTAGGTTATATTCGGGGTGGTATTGAACCGCCCACATCGTGCCACCGTTATGGGTTATCGCGACGGCCTGCACACCGGTAAATCGGTTTCCTGCAAGATTCACGGCGCCCGGCGGCAAGTGCGTGACTTCGTCTTCGTGACTGATGAACGCATCGAATACAGACTCTTTGCCGAAATACAGCGGGTGCGCCCGACCTTCCGGAGTCAGACTGATCTTGCGGGCAATACCCATTTCGCGGCCGCGCGGATTCTCGGCGCAGCGCCCACCGGCTGCCACTACGCCTATTTGTGCCGCCCAGCAACTTCCGAAACTCGGTACTTTATGATCGAACGCGGCCTTAGCCAGCTCAATTTGCGGAATCACGTTGGGATCGTCGCGTTTATGCACGCACAGGCTCGATCCGGTCCAAGCCAATCCGTCGTAAGCGGCAAGTTCGACTCCCGTGGGCAAAACAGTGCCGGGGTCGGCGGGATACACGATGTCCACCGTGCACCCCAGCGCACAGCGGCTCAACATACGCCGGTATAGTTCGCCGGCGGGACAAGCACCGCCGGCTGCGAGTTCCTCACGGCCTGCTTTCTTGTATCCGTCTACAACGAGAAACCTCGGCTCGCCACTCATATCGCCCTACCCCGATGCGCAATCAGTCATCGTCACGCATTGGCGACAGCCGCAACGGCCGCCGGCAAATCGCGGTGGTGTTCACAAATGGCGTCTGCCGACGTAATATCGCGGTCTTGATCCCGGGTGGCGGTAAACAGTATGGCCTTCATTCCGAGTGCATGGGGCCCTTTGATGTCGTTGTGATCGCGATCGCCGATGTGCAAGAGTTCGTTTATCTCGACACCCATTTGACTCGCCGCAGCCGCGAACATATCTCGATGCGGTTTAGAATGACCAACTTCATCGGAAAACGCGAACCCGGTGAAGTATTGCTTCAATCCATGCATGTCGAGCCATTCGCGCAGGCACCGTCCCGGGGAAACGATCGCGTCCGAGACCACGGCTAACGGGTAGTTTACCGCGAGCACGTCGAGCGCCTCGGCAATGCCATCGATCGGATCGGGTGCGACACGAATTTCCATTTCCTCGTGATCGGTAATCAATTGCGCGAGTACGTTGTCCGGTAACGTTCGGCCCAGCCCTTTTAGAATGAGCCTTAGGCGCTCGTCGACGGTCCAGGTCACATGCTGATCGCGCCATACCTGATTAAACGCTGCATCGGCCACATCATAGGCAAGCGTGACCAACTCCGCGTCGATCGGCTCAATAGAGTTCAACGAATGCCATACCAAATGCCGGCGTTCGGCTTTCTTACTGCGTAACCCTTGCGCTGCGCGCTTGGGCTCATCGGAATCATCGTGGATAACAGTATCCCAAAGGTCGAATGTAATCGCTTTAATCATGGCATCATTGTGTTTACTAGTTTGCATCGATTACTCGATGTTTATACCCGACGGCTGCCAATCGCATCCATCGCCACACCAAACTCCGGGTTATTCATAAGGGCTTTACAGCGTTCGAATCGATTAGTGGCGTACGCCCAGAAATCGTCCGCCGGATTATCGTTGGCGTATTGCATTAACCCCCACAATGTCCACAGCAAGTCGCACATCGCTTTATACACGGTCATTCGGCCACGCAACGCATCAGGCGGCCGACCACCGCAGTAGGCGCGAAGCATCGCCTCGTCGTGCTCCGGTTCGAACCCGGCTTCCACAGATAGATCACCCAGATCCCACATGGGGTCGTTCATCCCGGAATATTCCCAATCCACGATCCACATACGGTCGCCGTTGTCCAAAAAATTTTCGCACAGCGGATCGCAGTGACACGGCGCGAGCGGCCCGGCGGTATCGCCCACCGCCAAGCGCACCACATCGGCTTCTTTGACGACATCGTGATAGCCGTCCGGTAGTTTCACTCCAAGCTTATTCAGCGTCGCGAGATAGTCGTCGATCATACTGAATAATTCAAACCGAAACTTGAACGGTTTGGTAAATTCATGCATCCGCTTCAACGCGACAGCCGCCCGCTCGGGGGCGCCGGGTGTGGTGCAAAACGAGTCGGGCGTCATCGTCGCGCAGCCATCGAGGTAGCGCGCCAACATCAGGCCGTCGCTCTCATCGAAAAACAGCACCTCCGCCGATACCCCAGCCGCCGCGGCTACTCGCGCATTGTGTGCCTCGACACCACGGTCTATATACGCTTCGGTACCTTCACCGGCAATGCGTAACAGATAGCGCTCGCGATTGACGTCAATTCGGTACACGAGATTCGTCAGCCCACCCAGCCGTTGGCAGTCTGCGGCGTCGCCCGCCCAGTTTTGCAGTTCCGGAATACGTGCTGCCGCCGCCGCGATCGGGTCCATTAGTGCCGTCTATCCCCCAGGCGCCGTTAAAGTTGGCCGCTTAACATTTTATCTTACGCATATCCGGATCGTACAACGCTGTGAAATGGATGTCACAGGAAACGCGTTCGGTTGCGATTTCAAGTTCGTAACTGCCACCGCGCAAATTGTCGTCATCAACACCGGATGCACAACGCACATAACCGTAACCGATACTCCTATCCACCGTGTATCCGTAACCACCGCTCGTTAACCAACCAACCCGCTCGTCGTTCCGGAAAATCGTTTCCCGGCCGAGCAAAATATGCTCGCCACCAACGGTAACGCACATGAGCCGTTTGGTCAGCGGGGACCGACGTTGCGTCATTAATGCGTCGCGGCCGATAAAATCAATATCACGATCGAGTTTGACGGCCCAACCCAATCCCGCCTCGAGCGGCGTGTGATCGGCCGTCAGGTCGCTGCCCCAGGCGCGATAACCCTTCTCAAGCCGCAGGCTTTCGATAGCCCGGTAGCCGGCATTTGCCAAGCCGTGTGCGCTCCCGGCTTCAAGCAACGCATCGAACACGGCCAGCGCCGACTCGACCGGCACATGCAGTTCCCACCCGAGTTCGCCAACATAGGTGATGCGCAACGCGAGTACCGCCGTGCCCGCCACGCGAATCGACCGCGCCGTGGCAAACGGAAACGCAGCCGCGGATACATCGTCCCGGGTAACCGCAGCCAATACATCGCGTGCTCGCGGCCCCATCAATGACAGTACAGCACGCGACGAGGTCACATCAATCAAATTTGCATCGAACGCATCCGGAATATTGCGCTTGATCCAGTCAAAATCATGCGTAGCGAAGCCGGTGCCGGTCACAATGTAAAACGCATCTTCGGCAATGCGGGTCACAGTTAGATCGCATTCGATTCCCCCGTGCGGATTGAGCAACTGCGTATAGGTAATTGCGTTAACCGGCTTGTCGACATGATTCGCCGCAAGCCAGCCCAATGCACGTGCGGCATCGCGCCCCACCAATATAAATTTCGCGAACGAGGATTGATCGATCAATACCAAGCGCTCGCGTGCGGCCCGGTGTTCGGCGCCGACAAATTCAAACCAATTCTGACGTCCGTATGTGTAGATGTCCGCGGGATCAACGCCATCGGGGGCGAACCAATTGGGCCGCTCCCATCCAAGTTTCTCGCCGAAACACGCGCCCGCCTCAGTGAGCCGATCATACAACGGAGAACGCCGGACGGGGCGCGCACTGTCGTGCTCTTCAAACGGCCATGCAATCGTATAATGCTTGCCATACATCTCGAGGGTACGGGTACGCACCCAGTCGCTATCGGCATGGGGCGCGCCGAAACGCCGGATATCCACTGCCCATAGGTCGTAAGGCGGTTCACCACCGACGATCCACTCGGCCAACGCTTTACCAGCGCCACCGGCCGCCGCGATACCGAATGCATTGAAGCCCGCACCAACAAAATAGTTGTGGAGTTCCGGTGCCTCACCGAGAATAAAATTTCCATCCGGCGTAAAACTTTCCGGCCCGTTCAGCAACTCCTTGATTCCGGCGTCCTTCAGCGCGGGCACGCGCGGCAATGCCATCTCCATAAATG
>JAOTWM010000219.1 GCA_029862885.1 Gammaproteobacteria bacterium | reverse complement strand
AACTTGATCCTCGCATGGCAGCAAATGCGGGGTTTGAACTCGAATGCAGCGAGGCGATTGCGCAACGACTCGGCAAACGGCCGCAGGGTGTTTATGTGCCGCAGGATGTCGTGTCACACAAACGCGATCTATCTGTCGGGACAACCACGGCCGGCGGATTCTTGAAAGCAACAAATTTGTTGAGCGAATCGTTTATCGACATTTTGCGAAATAAAACGTTGGTTCTTGAATTGGGCGCGACCGTGTTAAGCGATTTAGTCGGCGATGTGGCGATCCCGAAACAGGACGGCGCGGCCACAGTTGCTTGGGTTGCGGAAGCCGTCGCGGCGAGCGAAAGCCAGCAAACATTTGCGCAGGTCACGTTATCCCCGAAAAGCCTGAGCGCTTGGACTGAGTATTCGCGAAAGCTGCTTTTGCAGGCAACGCCGGACATCGAGATGCTGGTAAAAAATGATCTGGCTGCGGTGATTGGCCAAGAAATCGATCGCGTCGTGATTGAAGGTTCAGGCACGGGCAGTGAGCCGCTGGGCATTCTCGGCACGGCCGGCATCGGTGACGTTGCAGGCGGCGCCGTTGGTGCAGTGCCGACACTCGCGCATATCGTTGAGTTGCTCACGGATGTGGCAAATGCGAATGCCGACACGGGGCAACTCGCGTATCTGACTAACTCCAAGGTACGCGGTAAGTTGTTGCAGACCGAAAAATTTAGCGGCTCATCCGGCTCTTCGATCTGGGAGTCTGGCGGCAACGGCGAAGGGATTCTGCTCGGCCACCGCGCGGGCGTTTCCAACTCGGTGCCATCCGATCTTACGAAAAGCACCGCCACGGGTTTGAGTGCGATCCTATTCGGCAATTGGGGGGACGTGTTAATTGGCCGATGGGGCGGGCTGGATTTGCTCGTCGATCCGTACACCAACTCGTCCACCGGATCGATTCGGATCGTGGTGTTCACGGACACGGACGTTGCACTTAGGCACGTCGAATCGTTTAGCGCGATGCAAGACGCAATCACCGTGTAACGCAGACAGCCGCGGCAAGGCCGGCCCCCGGGTAGGGGCTGGCCTTGCCCGGATTAGGCAAGGCCTTAGGTAGGGGTAGCCCGATATAATGCGATGTGGGGCCATACAGGCGGTCTGACGGCCGGTTATGGGGCAATGTGGGAGCCAGTTGGGGATTTAGTGTCGATATGACACGCAAAAGGTACTTGCTGTGGGGTCTAGTGCGGGGAGCGCAGCGCGCAGTTTTCAAACGTTTTTTGGCCAGGATAGTCACCCATCTATACGGCCCGGGATCTGGCGCCGCGGCCCATGGGCTGCAAACTTCACCCGGCAAGGATTCGACTGCGACACATGTGTCGAACTTGTCTGCAACCGCCACGACGGCGGCAGAGTTTCGACTTTAACACATGTGTTAAACCTGTCTGCAACGGCCACGCCGCCGGCAAGTTTTCGACTTTCACACGCGTGTGAAACTTGTCTGCAACGGCCACGACGCGAGGGCACCTCATTGAGGGCGGTAGGCCAGAAAATGAAATTAACCCCTCCCACGACGGGAGGGGTTTAGCGCCGAAAATCACGGTTAACACATGTCCAAAATTGACGACACCATAAAGCGCGTACCGCGGCGGGTAGTCGCCGGAGTGCTCGGCATCACATTAAACCGGGTTGATGAGTTACACCGCGCGGGCGTATTCGCACAACCCGAGCGGGGCTATTACGATCTGATTGACACCTGCAACCGGTACCGGCGTTACAAAGAAACCAGACGCACGGTGACCGGGTATAACGACGCCAGCACGAAATTGAAACAAGCGCAGACCAGGCGCGAAGAAATACGGAACGCCGCTATGCTTGGCGAATTGTTGAAAGCCGAAGACGTTGAAATTATGGTCACCGAGCTCGCGCGTATCTTCGCAGCGGGCCTGGAAGGGTTGCCCGGCCGGGTATCGTCCATTGTGGCCGGTATGGCCGAGCCAGCTGAAATCAGAAAAATTATATTAGATGAAACGCGCGCGATCCGTCAGCAAGTCGCCGAGCGAGTGGATCAGTTCGCCGATGGGAGGGTGGGGTAAAGTATTACGGGGGGGGGGTCGTCTGCGGCACGGCGCAGACGTTGGAACCCCCATTGAGGTCGCTCGCAAATTAGGATGGGTGCGCCGTTGCATGACGCTGGCGCCTAGCGGTCCGTTTGCACTTACCACGCACTTACGGCCAATCGCCCGATATTTAGAAATCCCGTAAGAGTGTTGTAGTTATTGGTGGAGCGGAGGAGGATCGAACTCCCGACCTTCGCATTGCGAACGCGACGCTCTCCCAGCTGAGCTACCGCCCCATACGGAATGAAAGTTGAAATTCGTATCGGCGCGCGTATTTTAATTCAGTGGCGCGCCTATCGCCAGGGCCGTGGTCAGGATAGGACGGGTGTCCCGCTGCTCAGGTGGGTTGCCGTTCGCGCAATTGGTGCAGGACTTCATCGATAGATTTCAGGCGTTGCAAAGGACTGGTGAGCTCCAGCAGTGCCTGCTTTTCAGGGAGATCGATGGGAAGAATTTCCGCGAGCCTACACCCTAACCAGCTCGCATTGTCAAAGTCACGTTCGACATCGGAGTATAAGTCTCCAGCTTGAGGCAGCAGGTGCCGGAGCAATTCGATCAGTGGCGAGTATTCAGCCGGCGTAGCCACAATCGGATCATCGGGAATCATGCTCACGGCGCCCACCGTGAGTTGGTTTTGTTGCACTTCATAATGTTCTACGAGGAAACGCTCGCCGCCACGAGCCGTAATTCCGAGCGTACCGTCGGTGAGTTGATCCCAATCGACAATTTTCGCAAGCGTGCCGATGGTATGCGGCTCCGCGGCGTGGCCCGCTTCTTCACCGCGCTTGATCAAACACACGCCGAAGGGCTTGTCCTGTTTGACACTGGCACTCACCATATCGAGATAACGGGGTTCGAAGATCCGCAGCGGTAGCGGTCCGCCCGGAAACAGCACGGTATTGAGCGGAAACAGCGGGAGGTTTAGAGTGTTCAATGTGCGCGTTAACGATTCGGTACGCCAAGGTATGAGCTTATCGCGGAATCTCCACGCTGTCGATTCAACGGAGTAGCGGCCATCATTTTGCTGATGCCGGTATACTGAAAGACCAATATTATGACCCACGAAGGCGAAAAAATAGATACGGCATGCGAGTTTACTTGCCGAGAAATCACCTTGAGCCATCTTCCGCCTTGGAAAAATTCTCGCGTCGAGTCAGACAATGCGTTTATCGGAACGTGAACAGTTGAGTGCGCTGATTGTGGCACGGATCGAGCGCGCCAAAGCCGATATCGCGGCGCTGGAAGAATCCGCTCAACCTATAGCGCCCGATAACGCGATCGGTCGTCTTAGCCGCATGGATGGTATCGTCAGCCAAGGCGTAAGCAAAACCGCTCTGGTTACCGCGCGGCAAACCTTGGCCGCATTGCGGGCCGCGTTGGCTCGCAGTGCCGATTCTGACTTCGGCGTATGCACCGAATGCGAACAGCCGATTCCGGTGGAACGTCTGCTGTTGATGCCGGAATCCAGTCGATGCGTCGCCTGTGCCGGCAAGCAGGGGTAATACGCTCGGCGGCGCTATAGCCCGCCTGCTACCCAGCGCCAAACGAAAAAAAAAGCCATTCCTGCAACGATTGTGAGTAGCAAGTTGCGGCTGAGCCATGCCACCGCAACGGCCAGTAGTCCCGCCCAGAGGTAGGCATTTTCGAGCGCGAATGTGAACTCGCCGCTCGGTGTGAACATGGCGGGCGTGCAAATCGCAGTCAATACCGCGACCGGAACGAATCGTAATGCGGCGAACACCCGTTGCGGTAATGCGATCCGGCCGGTGAGGGCGAGCAGCGGGTAGCGCGTCAGCAGCGTAACGCCCATCATGCCGAGAATTAGAGGCCATTCAGCCACGCGCGCGAGCGACCCTTTCTGCGAACGATCCCACCGCAATCCCTAAGACTGCGGCGAGCATGAGGCCAAGCTGGTGGGGAAGGCCATGCGCTGCGACTGCCGTTATTCCAGCGACGGCGGCACACAGCAACATCGGCCGTCCTTTGATGAGCGGCACGACGATGCCGATAAAGGTTGCGACCATGGCAAAATCCAAACCCCACTCGGCCGCATGCCCGATCTGACGGCCGGCGACGATGCCGATGGCCGTGCACAGTTGCCAGTTGCCATACATGAACAACGCGGAACCGCAAAAGTACCAATGCCGATACACATCGTCGCTACTCTGTTGAAAACGCCGGATGGTCACCGCATAGGTCTCATCGGTCAGCCAGAATGCAATCGGAATGAGCCATCGGTGCGGCAAGTAGCGAAGATAAGGGCCGAGCGACGCGGCATACAGCATGTGCCGCAGATTCACCACCAAAGTAGTGAATACGATCAGTCCGGGTGCTACGTGTTGTGCAATCAGCCCGATGCCAATGAACTGTGCCGATCCGGCGAAAACCAGCAGCGACATCGCCAGCGTGGCCCAGGCCGGGAACCCGCTGGTGGTTGCCAACGCTCCAAATACGACACCGAATGGAATCGCCCCAACTATTAGCGGGAACGTGTCTCTCGCACCGGCGGCGAAAGCCGACCGCGGACCGCTATAAACTGTAGAAGAGGGTACTGGCACTTTTGGTGGTAAAATTTTCCGATCCGCCATTCGAATCTAGCGGCATTGTGCGCGATTGCTGCAATGCGCAGCAAGGCGTGGCTGCACATCGGTTTAGATTCCGTCCGATTCGACATCGGTTCCAGTTCTTTTGCATCGGACCACGGGCTATACTCAATAACCCGGATTGGTTTTAAATCGTAATCGCTGATAATGACCCTACGGTCGCTCAAGGATCCCGAAGATACGGCCGCGCAGATGGCGCTCGGAAAAAGCCCGGGCATGCGGCTTGCTGCGGCGCGTGCTGCGCGTAATCTTTCGCTCGAAGAAGTCGCCGACGAGCTGAACTTGAGCGTGAGCGTCATTGCGGCGCTCGAGGCGGATGACTATGCGAATCTACCGGGCGAAACGTTTGTGCGCGGATACTTGAGGGGCTTTGCGCACCTCGTCGATATCGATGAGAGTGTTGTGTTGGGCGAGTCGCCGGGCACGCCGAATGAAGTTGCGGTTACGCTGCGAGATCCAGGGCGTGTCTCGCTGCAGACCCGGTCGCGGAGTCGTTGGGGCTTATGGGCCAGCAGTTTCGCGGTGCTTGTCGCCGGTGCCGCCGGTATCAGCTGGGTGGCGATGCAACCGTGGTTCGATATGTCGTCTCTCGCAAATTGGGTGAACGGTAACGATGGCTCCGAGCGTATCGTAGTATCGGCGCCGACCCCGGTCGAAACATCGATTCAGACCCAACCCATCGACCCCGATGCATCAAACCCACCGGCGACCGTTGCCTTCGAACCCACAGTGGCCGATACGGACCCTATTCAAACTGGGGTGGCGCAAGTACCGGCATCGGAAATCGGAAGTACCGATATGTCAGTGACGCGTTCCATGGTTGTGGATAGCCGGTCGACCGATGCGGCGCGTACTGCCGAACCGGCCGCGGCAAGGCCGTCGTTTTCGGCGTCGGAGTTTGCCTCCGCTACAGCAGAATCAGCGACGCAATCGACGGCGACACCACCGTCGACCGCAGACACGAGTGGTAATCCATCATCGGTAACGACGATTCCCGGTACCGAGCTCGACAGCACCGAAACGGCCGAATACGAACAGGTTGTCGCGAGCAGCGCATTACCCGAGATGCCCGAGCCGTTGTTATTTTCGTCCGACCGGCTCACGATCCGCGCGAGTGGCAATTCGTGGGTCGAAATTGTCGACGTCGATGGCAAGCGATTATTGGTAGGTATGTTGCGTTCCGGTGAAACCCGTCGTGTTGAAGGCGAAGCGCCGTTCGCGGTGCTATTGGGCGATGCAACGGTGATCAATATGGAAGTCAACGACGTCGCCAAGGATATCGATCGCTTCGTTCGTAGCGACAGCTCCGCCCGGTTTACCGTGGGTGAATAACGGCGACTCGACTTATTGAGAAGCGGTTCGCAAGCGCCGGCGCTGTTCCAGCGGTGCCACTACCATGGCCAACAGCGGTGGAACGAGTAGCAGTGTGAGCACCGCGGAAAGCGCTAACCCACCCACCACGACCGATCCCAAACCGCGGTAGAGTTCGGACCCGGCACCCGGGAACAAGACCAACGGCAACATACCAAACACGCTCGTAAGCGTGGACATAAAAATCGGGCGTATGCGGTTGCGCGTCGCGGTAATGATAGCGTCGGCTGCCGCCATCTTATCTTCACGAAAATGAAGTAGTGTTTGATGCACCAGTAATATCGCGTTGTTTACGACGATGCCAATCAGAATGACAAAGCCCAATAGAGTCAACATATCGAGGGGCTGGACGGTATAGCGATTCAAGACCGCCAACCCGGCGACCCCACCGGCTGCCGCGACAGGCACCGATAATAAGATAATAAGGGGATATATGAAGCTCTCGAACAGGATGGCCATCACCAAATACACGATCGCCAGCGCGAGCAATAAGTTGATCAGCATCGCATCCCAGGTTTGATCTAGTTTTTCGGCGGTGCCCGATAACCGCAGCTTGATACCTGGAGGAACACCTTCCTCGTGCAGTGGCTGGATCACCTCTGAGTTCAGGATATCGATGGCCTCCTCCAACGCCATTCCAGGCGCCGGCCGGACCTCCAGCGTGACGGTACGAAATCGTTCGCGGTGGCGAATTTCGGTGGGCCCCGACGTAAGCACAACATCCGAGAGCGAACCGGCGGGAATAATACGTCCATTGGAGGTTACCACCGGCAGTGTCGCGATGCCTTGCGTCTGTGTGACGTTGTTCCTAGGTCCTTGTAGTACGAGATCGGTGCGTTTGCCGCCCGCTGTTACCTCCGTTACGCGAAGACCGTCATTAAACGCGTCGAGGGTCTCGCCGAGTTCGCGCGCGGTGACACCGTTGTCCGCCAAGCGCACGCGGTTAGGTACTACCCGTACTTCTGGGGCGCCGAGTTCGAGACCGGGGTTCGGTCGAAACTGGTTGCCTTGATCGAACGGCAGTGCTTGTGCAATCTTTGCCGTGCTGCGTAACGCCACTTCTAGAATCTGATCGATTTCCGGCCCCGAAATGTCCAGATCGATCTTTTTTCCGCCACCAATCCCGCGACCGAAGATCGATGGTTGGTTGATGAAGCCAAACGTCCCGGGTTCTCGAAACACGGTGTCGCGCAATATCGGTATGAGATCTTTCGCGCGTTCTGGTTTGACTGCGATCGCGCCGAGAAAGGTACTGGCACGGGTCGCGACAAAGAAAAAACGCTCAATTTTTGGTGGGTCGTCTCCAGTGATTTCTGTATTAGCTTCGCTTGCCCAATACGGTCGGATTGTGTGTTCGATACCCTCTGCGATATTGGTCATGGTCTTTAGATTGTAACCGGGCGGTGGAATGATGATTCCAAATACGAGATTGCGGTTACCTTCCGGTAAATACTCCAACTTCGGCAGAAACACGTACGCCGTCGCCAATGCGCTGACCGTAACTGTAGCGACGACAACGAGCGCGAGGAACCATGATCGTACGACGCCGTGGATAAATCCGATGATGGTGTCTACGACCCAGCGCGCGAACGAATCGAGAATCGGGATATGCATTCGGACTATACCCATTACTCCATCGTGTCGTTCAAACCGCAGCAGCCGCTTCGACAGTGCCGGAATAACCGTCACCGAGACCAGCAGTGACAGCATTACCGCCACCGAAATCGCCACGGCGATGTCCCGGAACAATTGACCAGCCTCCAACTCCATGACGAGAATCGGAATAAACACCATGACAGTTGTCAGTGCAGACACCAATACCGCGCTCCATACTTGATTGGCGCCGCGATACGCCGCATCGCGCGATGGCAACCCGGTTTCCCGCAGTCGAAATATGTTCTCCAATACGACGATGGCGGCATCCACCACCATGCCCACGGCAAACGCCAGCCCTGCCAGCGACACGACATTGATCGAGCGCCCGAGCGCTGCCATTGCGACGAAGGCGCCGATAATGGACACCGGTATCGAAATAGATATGACCAACGTTGCACGCAATGACCGCAAAAACAAAATCAGAATCAGTGCCGCGAGTGCGCCGCCAATCCATATGTTTTGTTGAACGAGGTCAATGGACGAATTGATATAGACGGTCTCGTCGTAAACCTGGCGTAGCGTGACGCCCGAAC
>JAOTWM010000218.1 GCA_029862885.1 Gammaproteobacteria bacterium | reverse complement strand
TCTCGGCACTGTCTTTGGGGTAGTTGCTCTTGGTCATCATCGCCTCCTTTTACTAAGGTTACGATGAGCTAAAACTCTCTCTTATTCAATTACCCCTCAAAGTCCGACTTTCGCTGACGGGATACAAATGAAGTTATATAAATACCTGGCAGCGGGTGCGACCGCGCTGGCGATCTCAGTTCCTGCACAAGCCGCCGATATTGTGATCGGCGTGCCTAACTGGCCCTCGGTCAACGTTACCGCCAATGTGTTGAAAGTCATACTTGAGGACAACTTTGGCCTGGACGTCGAACTCCAAAATGGCACTAATCCCGTCATATTCGAGGCGATGGATTCGGGCAGTATGCAAGTACACTCGGAAGTGTGGCTTCCGAATCAGTCCAATTTGCACGATAAGTTCGTAAAGCAAAAAGGGACGGTGACCATGAACCCGAACGGGGTGGCTGCGTTTCAGGGTATGTGTGTGCCTAAAGCCGCGGCCGAGGAGCACGGTATTTCCAAAATATCAGACCTCACTGACCCGGACATGGCCAAATTGTTCGACACCGACGGTGACGGCTTGGGTGAAATCTGGATCGGTGCTCCCGGTTGGGCATCAACTATCGTCGAGAAGGTCCGCGCCAAGAGTTATGGTTATTCGGAGACGATGAATCTAAAGGAAATGGATGAGACCCTCGCGCTGGCCGAGGTGGACAATGCGGTGGTGCAGGGGAAACCAATTGTTTTTTTCTGCTATACGCCGCATCACATGTTCGCGCTGCATGTACTGGTCATACTGAAAGAACCCGAATACGATGCCGCCAAATGGAACGTCATCCAGCCCACGGATGATCCGGATTGGCTGGAAAAATCATCCGCGCCGGTTTCCTGGGATCTGGCTTACCTTCATATCCACTATGCGACGGAACTCGAAACATCGCAACCTGAAGTGGCCTCGCTGCTGTCGAAGGTGAAACTCGACACCGACACGGTCTCGAAGATGACCTATGCGCTGGTGGTTGAAAAGCAGGACCCGCTGGAATTCGCGAAGAAATGGGTCGCCGACAACAGCGCAATGGTGGAGAAATGGCTTAGGTAGTCGCACTGCCATATAGTCAATAAATATTCGAATGGCGCCGGAGACGGCGCCATTTGTCGATCGGTCCGCGAACCACCGGTGGGAGGCGATGTGAGCGAAGATATTATCATCTTAGATGATGTGTGGAAGATCTTCGGCAACCGTTCCGAAGAAGCGATGGCCGCCATCAAGAGTGAGGGCCTGACCAAGCCCGAGGTGCTCGCAAAATTCGGCTGCGTGGTCGGCATTGCCGAATGCTCGTTCAACGTTCCGCGGGGAGAGATCTTCTGCGTCATGGGACTGTCGGGATCGGGCAAGTCGACCATGGTGCGTCATCTGAATCGACTCATCGAACCCACCGCGGGCAGTATCAGCGTGCTCGGCAAGGACATGCTGACGCTGGGGGAGGAGGACTTGCGAGAAATGCGTGCGGTCCACATCGGCATGGTTTTTCAGCATATGGCCTTATTCCCACACCGCACCGTACGTGACAACGTCGCATTTCCGCTCCAGGTTAGGGGCGAACCCAAATCCAAACGCTGGGAGGTTTCCCAGCATTGCTTGAGCCTGGTCAACCTGGACGGCTACGAGGACCGGTTCCCCAGCGAACTGTCCGGCGGCATGCAACAACGGGTCGGTCTGGCCCGGGCGTTGGCGTCGGACCCCGAAGTGCTGCTGATGGACGAACCTTTTTCCGCGCTGGACCCACTCATCCGCCGGCAATTGCAGGAACAGTTCATGGCCCTGTCGGCCGAATTACATAAGACAACCGTATTCATTACGCACGATCTGGATGAAGCGATCCGGATCGGCACCCGCATTGCCATCATGAAAGACGGCGTCATCGTACAAATCGGCACACCGGAAGAGATCGTGACCAACCCGATCGATGACTACGTGCGCGACTTTGTCGAAGGTATCTCCACGTTGAAGTTGATCTTCGCGCATTCGATCATGGCCGACATCGACGCCTATGAAACTAGCTACGGTCACGATCTGAGCAAAGCGCTGCGCACACCGCACGATACCGACCTGAGCGGATTGATCGACCTGTCCGCGACCACGGACCAACCCATCATCATTACCGACGACGGCAAGGACATTGGCGTGGTCGATAAGACCACACTACTTAAAGGCATTAAAGGGGGACAAGACTGATGCAAGAATCAGGTATTGTTGCGGCGCCAAAGACCCTCGGCAGTTCAATCGGTGAATTCGTCGGCGAGAACACCGACTACTACACCCGTGAGTTTGAAAAAATCCAGTCCGCCACCGAGCTGCCGCGATCCTGGAACACGATGGCGGCGGTGGTGGGCCCGTTCTGGGGCGCTGCGCGCGGTTTATGGGGTTATTTCTGGACGTTCATGGTGCTGGAAACGCTGGCCCTGGTGCAGCTGGGCCGTGGCCTGTGGGGCGAACTGGGTGCCGACAAGATCGCCCGCGCCGAAAAACTCAACAACCGCTACCGCGAGCTATACGCCAAGGCGCAGGAAGCTCTGCAGGCGGGCGACGCAGACGCGCAGGGCTTGATCACGACCGCGGGTAACTTGAAGCGGACCGCAGAGCGCGTATTGCTGGAAGCTCAGGAGGCCGCGGCGGGTGCCACCAAACTCATTATCATCGGCATCATCTTGTTATTGGTGTTTCGAACCTTTCAGGGTTTTTATGCCAACTTGCGATACGAGAAACAGTATCTGACCTGGCGGGCGGAACCCAACACCCCGTCCGGGTTCAATTGGATGTGGGCCGGATATTCGGCCGTGCTGTGGCTGGCTATAGTGCCCTTGACTCTGTACCGATTCACGGTGACCAAACCGCACCCGTTTATCACCGAGTTTCCCATCGACAAGCAGTTGTTCACGCCTATTGCCAACTGGATGGAGGGGAGCTTTGACTGGTTGTCCATTCATGGCGCGGGTGTGTTCGACGGCATCATCGCGGGGATCAGGGCCATACTTGACGGCCTCGAGGTCGTATTTGTACAGACCCCGTGGCCGGTGGTGATGACGGTGATCCTCGTGACCGCATGGCGGCTGGCCGGACCGAGGGTAGCGATATTCACTGCGGCGTCGCTCGCGTACCTGGGCTTCCTGGGTCTTTGGGAAGTCAGTATGGCGACGGTGGCGTTGTTGGGTGCCGCTGCGTTTCTGTGCCTGGTATTCGGGATCCCACTTGGAATTTGGTTTGGCAAGAGTCAGCGCGCTTACAATGCGGCGCTGCCGATCTTGGACTTCATGCAGACCATGCCGGCATTCGTATATCTGATCCCGATCATCGCTTTTTTCGGCATCGGCAAACCGCCGGGCGTACTGTCGACCATCGTGTTCGGCATGCCGCCGGTAATTCGCCTCACCGCGCTGGGTATGCGGGGCGTGCCCGAGGGAACTAAGGAGGCGGCATTGGCGTTCGGGGCCACCAAGCGCATGCTGTTGCGAGACATCGAGATACCCTTGGCCATGCCGTCGATTATGACCGGCATCAATCAGACCATCTTAATGTGTCTGTCCATGGTGGTTATTGCATCTCTCATCGGCGCCGGTGGCCTGGGCCGCAACGTACTCGAAGCCTTGCAATACGCCGCCAAAGGACAAGGCATGCTGGCCGGATTGGCAATCCTGTTCTGCGCGATGGTCATCGACCGGATCATCCAGGGGCACTACAAGCGGCGAACTCAGCGGCACTGAGCAAAAGGCGTGGCTGTTTGGATTTATTCACGGCGGATAGATCGGGGGATTTTTTGCAATTCCAAATCAATCTGGCATCTCGCCCGTTCACGGTGGCGGATTCAGTGCGGCGAATCCGAGTCGAACTACAATTGCCGCACCGACCACAATTAACACGAGGGAGATGGTTCGCTTTAGCACGGCAGTGGGTAACCGATGGGCGACGCGAGCCCCGACGATAACGCCGGTTATCATTAACGCCGCGATTCCAGCGGCAAGGACGAAGTTTACCTCGCTATGGTAGACGTTGCCGGCGGTCGCCATCAGCGCAATCGGCACCTGGATCACTTGACTCAAACCGATTGCGGTTAAGATAGGCACATTCATCCACAGCAATAAAGGCACCAGTAGTAATGGTCCACCGGTGCCGGACATGGCGGAGCCGATGCCCGTAATCGCGCCGACCGCGAGTAACCTGACGGTGGACAGTTGCACGGGGTCGGCACTGCGCGACTCTTTGTCGCGCAGTACGTCGATGCCGGCGAACACGATCAGCGCGGCGATTATTAATTCCAGCGCTTCCGCCGGCAGCGCGGCCGCGAGTATGGCTCCAAGGTATGCGCCGGGAACCGCACCACCACACACCCACAATGCCATATCCCAACGAATTGAACCGCGTCGCGCGTAGGCCATCGCGCCGGCAATACCGCTGATTGTATAACTCGCCATGCAGGCCACTATCGCCGTGTGAACCGGCACGCCGCCGAGATAGGCAAGCGAAGGCACTAATAGAACGCCGCCCACGCCCATCATGCCGATCAACAGTCCCACCAGCACTCCGATCGGAATCAATACGGCTAATTGCAGTACGCTGAACATCTGCCTGTATGTTTCAAGTAGTTAGGGCGGATAATTTCTGACGGCAGACGGTTGAATTGGGATTTTGGCGGCTGGTGCGGCCATCTACGCACCGCCTCGACCGACATCGCAGTTCGCACAGATTCGCGTCGCCAACGCAGCCTCCTTATTTTACAATATTTTACATCGATTACTTCGAGTTGCGAATTAACTATGGCGTTTTCAAGACGCCCGGGTTCACGTGGACAGGCCGTGCCGAAGCCCCAAAACCGAGATCGACGGGCGCTTCCGGTTTTGAGATAAGTGGTTAAAACAAATCAAATTCGCTGCCTATACTGAGCGTCACCGATACAAAATCATTCAAAATTGAGCGATCCAGCGATGCATAAACTCGACAGCCCGACTGAATCAATCGCCGACAAACGTCAATACGAACGCGTCTCATCCGATGCCGCCATTTCGATTCGAAACTCCAGCCGATTTACCACCGCAATGCGCTCCTCGTCCGCGCTTGACACGCCGTGTAACCTTGCCGATTTATCTTTCGGGGGTGCGAAACTCGTGGGATCGGCTCCGTTAGGTCAGCCTGACGACCGGCTAGAGATCGTAATTCCTTTATCCGACGGCAGCCAATTGACCTTGATCGGAACCGTTGTCCGCTCCGACTGGAAGGATGACAATTATGCGGCCGGAGTACGTTTTGTACGAATTTCCGTTGAAGATGAAATAAAACTCTCGGATGTTTTGGTGAGCCTTGGGGACGATACTCTGGATTCCTTCAAAGGCACACCGCTGGTTCCAACCCGTAAGCACATGCACATGCGACGCGGCGCTACCTTGCTGCATTAGGAGTAGGAGCCACCGATGCGTGCGGGCGTACCGAACGCCCACTAGCTATTGGTAGAAGTTGCCCTGTTCGGTCGCACGCGATCGTTGCTTTTTTGCTTCGCCCCTAACTGCTCTACGGAACTGCTGATCACCGTTGAAACCGCCGAACTCGCACCGAGTTCGGTCTGAGTTGGTGCGGGGGACCCGCGCGATACCTGCCTTCTTCTCGGCGCAATCGATCGCTGCCGCTTCATAGCCGTAGCTATGGATCAAGGGAGATCGTGACGAATACGACGCCCGATTTTTCCTGAATCCGAACAGGAACGACCGTGCAGAGACCGCCTACGCCAAAATCACAGCGTAGCCGGTTCAAACACGGAAGGACTTTTCGGTTCATCATCCGCCTTCTTGAAATATCTGGGCTAGATCACGGTTGCGACGCCGCACGATCCAATCTAAAGTGCGGCGCTGATCCTCATTGTTGAGCTGAGACTAAACCATGTCCTATCTGCCCAATTCGCCGGCCGCCAAAGATGTGGCCTATGCGTTGCACCCTTATACGAACCTCGCAATACACGAGGAACGCGGACCGATGATTATCACTCGCGGCGAGGGCATCTATATTTGGGACGACGATGGCAACAAATATATTGAAGGACTGGCCGGCCTATGGTGTGTGTCGCTGGGATTCAGCGAACAGCGGCTTGTCGATGCCGCCACCAAGCAACTCCAAGAGTTGCCCTACTCCCATACCTTTGCGCATCGATCGACCCATACCGTCATCGAGTTGGCAGAGCGGCTGCTCAGCATCGCGCCGAAACCTATGAGCAAAGTATTCTTTACGAACTCGGGCTCCGAGGCCGTCGATACTGCGATCAAATTTATTTGGTATTACAACAACGCGCTTGGCCGTACCAATAAAAAGAAAATAATCTCGAGAAAGCGCGGCTATCACGGCGTCACTTTGGCCGGCTCAAGTTTGACGGCGATCCCGTTGATGCAGAACGATTTCGACGTGCCGCTCGATCGCTTTATACATACCGACACCCCCAATCACTACCGTTACGGCGAAGACGGTGAGAACGAGGAAGAATTTGCGACACGGCTGGCGAACAATCTAGAACAATTGATCCTCGATGAGGGCCCCGATACGGTCGCCGCATTGATCGCAGAACCGGTGATGGGAGCCGGCGGCGTAATGCCACCGCCCAGGACCTACTTTGAGAAGATTCAGGGAGTGCTAAAGCGACACGACGTATTATTGGTGGCGGACGAAGTGATCTGTGGATTTGGCCGTACCGGTAATATGTGGGGCTCGCAGACGTACGACTTGACTCCCGACATCGTCACTTGTGCCAAACAATTATCGTCCGCGTACCTGCCGATCGCCGCGGTAATGATTTCCGAAGATATTTATCGCGCGTTTGTCGAACAAAGTAAAAAGCACGGCGCTCTCGGCATGGGTTATACCTACGGCGGCCACCCGGTATCCGCGGCCGTCGCACTCGAAACCCTTAACATTTACGAAGAACGCGATATATTGTCCCATGTACGCAGCGTAGCGCCGCGATTCCAACAACGCCTCCACGACCTCGGCGCTCATCCATTGGTGGGCGAGGCACGCGGCGTCGGTTTGATCGGTGGGCTCGAGATCGTCGCCGACAAGGCCAGCAAAGCGCTGTTCGACCCCGGCGTAAAATCCGCCGCCAAGGTCTTCGAACACACGCTGCAACACGGTCTCTTCGTGCGTCCGCTGCCTAGCGATACCGTGGGCATATGCCCACCTTTGATCATTACCGAACAAGAAGTCGATATGGTATTCGACCGCCTACAACAAGGCCTTGACGACGCCGCAAAAACGTTAAGCGCGGAATAACGCCTTCAACTTTTCCAGCGCCTTTCGGTTTCGCATAGGCCGGATAGAGCACCAGCGAAATCCGGCGCTTCAATTCCGGCACATCCAGCAATCAAGCCGTCGGCTTTCGGCTTTGCCTCTAGCCCGCCTACCCCCCATCAAACCCCTTCACGTCGTACTTACGGCGCCAAACGCTCGATTAGCCATTGTCCATCAGCGTCGCGGCGGTACAGCCACCGGTCGTGCAGGCGATCATCCTGACCTTGCCAGAATTCGATTTGCTGCGGTGCTACGCGGTAACCGCCCCAATAGTCCGGTCGGGGTACCGCACGATCGGCGAATTCGTCATTAAGTTCCTGAACCCGATGTTCCAGAACTTCACGATTCGCAATAACCGCACTTTGCGGCGAAGCGATGGCGCTGATTTGACTGCCACGCGGGCGGGTTGCGAAATACGCATCGGATTCCGATCCGTCCACGATCGTTACCGAGCCGTCGATCCGCACTTGTCGGTAAAGTTTGTCCCACCAAAACACCAAACTCACCCATGGCGAACCCGCAAGCTCCTGTGCTTTATGGCTTTGGTAGTTGGTAAAAAATACGAATCCATTGTCATCGAACTCCTTTAACAACACCATGCGCGCCGACGGACGGCCCGCGGCGGACACCGTCGCCAATGTCATCGCCGACGGCTCTTTGAAACCGGCTTGCTGCGCATCGTCAAACCAGTCGCGAAAGGCCGCGATTGGGTCGCTGTTGGTAACCATAGATACAACTCCTGAAACGACTTCGAGAAAACCACCGCAGCGAGACCGCACGCTGGCCGAGAACCGATACTGTATACTGCGCCCCACTCTGCGCACAATCCAACAACCGTCGCGGCCACGACGCGTATGTCGATGAACATCACCAAGTCACAATCGCCACCGCACCACGACGCTCCACTGCGAGACGATGTGCGGCTTCTCGGCACCCTGCTCGGACAGACTCTAAAGGAGCAAGGCGGCGAAAGCCTA
>JAOTWM010000217.1 GCA_029862885.1 Gammaproteobacteria bacterium | reverse complement strand
GCCGTTCCGTCATCTCCCGAATCCGCGACGCCACGAGACCGACGATTCCCTGGTGCCAAGTGGAATCGTATAAACAAAGCCCGGCCGGAAGATTGGCCGGTTGCAACTGCAATTGCTCCACCGCGACAATCGCATCGCGGCGCATTTCGCCTTCGATGCGCCGCCGTTCCAAATTTAGCTCGTTGAGCTGTTCGGCGAGGCGATACGCTTCGTGTTCGTCGTCCGCCAATAGGCATTCTATGCCCACCGACATATCGTCAAGTCGACCCGCCGCATTCAGCCGAGGTCCAATGGTAAATCCCATATCCGCCGCGACGATATTCTGTGCGTCCCGTTTGGCTACATTTAATAACGCGCGAATTCCGGGGCGGCAGCGCCCGGCATTGATGCGGGCCAACCCTTGGGCCACGAGGATACGATTGTTGCGATCGAGCGGCACCAGATCAGCCACAGTGCCGAGTGCGACGAGATCGAGAAAATCACCCATATTCGGTTCAGCAATACCCTGTTCATCAAACCACCCTAATGCCCGTAGACGGCTCCGTAGCGCGGACAGCACATAGAACACGACACCAACACCTGCCAACGCTTTGCTTGCGAATCGGTCACCCGGCTGGTTGGGGTTCACAATCGCATCTGCAGCCGGCAACTGCTCTGCGGCCAAATGGTGGTCGGTAATCAGTACCGATATTCCCTGTGCCGCGGCCGCATCAACCCCATCGAAACTGGCGATACCATTATCGACCGTAATGATGATATCGGGATGGACAGCCGCTGCTACCTCGACAATTTCAGGGCTCAACCCGTAGCCAAACTCGAACCGGTTCGGGGCCAAATACGATACCTCGTTAAGTCCCATTGCACGCAGCGCCAGCACCGCCAGGGCTGAACTCGTTGCACCGTCGGCGTCAAAGTCACCCACGATCACGACTCGCGCATCCGCCTGTACCGCGTCTGCGAGCAGCTCCGCCGCCGCATCAATGCCACTCAAGCCGGTGGGTGGCAACAAGTATTTCAGAGAGCAGTCCAGCTCGACCGGGTTCGATACGTGACGGGCGCTATAGATACGGTTGAGCACGGGATCCAGACCGAAATTCGCTAATGCAGTAGACTCCGTATAGGGTCGACGTATAATTGTCTTTAGGGTCATATAAACAATGGCCTATACGCTTTTATTTATCTGATTTATTAGGTTGTCAACTCGCACTGGTCGACGCCACCAGCGTTTTCGGGTGGTCTGGTCGATCATTGCCTGCACTCGACCAGGATCAATGATGGCCAGCGAAGATAATCGAGCATAACGGAGTTCGGCGAGCAGAGGCGAGCACCATGCGCGCTCAAACCGACCGATACGATCACACCAGTTATTGGCACTAACCGAATCGCCAGCATGTCGATAACTCCGATCGACCACCAAAACACTACTGCGATCGGAAGCCCTGGACAATACATTAGAAGCATTATCCGGCAACGGCTCTGCTGGTATTCCTAACCAGCGGCCTAACCCCAACTCGAATGCATCATCGCCCCATACTGAAAGGCCATCCACTCGCGATGCAGGGTCAAACCGACCCGATCCCCAATACCACAGATTATTCACGACAGACAAACCGCGCTCCTCCCGTTCCGTGTTGACGGGCGACCCGTGCAAAGCCATTTGGGTTTCCGTAACCAATTGTTGCCACCATGATCGTTGTTCAGAGGTTGGTGGACACGGATCGACCGAATCACCAAATGATCGTTCGGCGGAACTTGGATGGCCATTCCCGGGTATTTCCCCGCTCACGTACCAACGCAGCGAATTCGGTGTTTCCAGCTGCAATGATCGACTTTCGAATACCGGTGCCAGGGCCTGCGCGAGTCTCTGTATTTCATCGGGTTGTAGCGCGAGAAGCCGCGGATCATCGACGCTCAGGCCAAAGCGAGTCAAGCGGAGCGGCACGGGGTCCGCCCGCATGCAACACTCAGACGATATATTCCCCGTATCGAACGCGCGGCAAATGGCTCCGGCCGGCGGTGGCGATTGCGTTGACTGGCCGCCAACCGCGAGGACCACCGATTCCACACTGTCCTCATTATGCGACACAACGCGGCCTCGCCCGACTACCCATTGTAATGCGGGGGCCCGCAAGCGGATGAGATTTCGATCCGACTCGATTGGCGGCGTAAACAATCCCGGGACAATGAGTATGAGGCGCGGAGCGCTCATCGGATCGGCCGGCACAGATAAAACCACCATTTATTCAAATACATGCTGAATGTAAGCCGCCGAATACTAGCCAACGCGAGACAGACTTATGACACTACGGGCGGTGTTGGGCTAATATATTAATAATTAAAAAAATATCGCATCGCTATAGTTGCGATCGATGAGGGTAGATTTATGGATACGCGTGTGAATTGTAATGCAATGCTGGATGCATTAGCGACGGAAATCACCGTGTGTCGGCTGTGTGACGCTTACGGTATCGACGTAACCCACATGCCATTGACTAACCGTGGAGTCTATCCCTCTATTCTCGTAATCGGCGTACAACCGGAAAAAAACGACGCGAAAACGTTACGGCCTTTCTCCGGGTACGGCGGTCGCCGACTAATGCAATGGTTGACTGCTGCAAATATCGGTGCCACACAGAGCGAAATCCTCAACCGTTGCTACCTAACGACATTATCGAAATGTTATTCGTCCGGTAATCGCCGGGTTGCCAACACTACAAAGAACTGCTTTGCATTTTTGTCGCGAGAAATTGCACTATTGAAGCCCCATCTGTGCATAACGCTCGGACCGGAACCGTTGGCCACACTTTTTAAATACAAAGGCCCGATCGAGAATGTTATCGGCCGGGCCTGGACGGAACGTACGCTGGGAATCGAGTTATTTGAAATATTTCCTCCCGAGTGTCGTATTGTTCCAATGCCGTCGCCGACTAGCCGTTGGTTACGGACTGACACTAATCAACGACTACTCGATGACGCAATTACAATCATCCGCGCCGGCGCGGCATCGTCGACCGTCATCCCATTTCCCAGCTAACAGAGACGACCCGCTACGCCCGCTGGAACACGACACGAATACTAACCTTATTATTATCGGCCCGATTGATAACGGCCGACGCCACTTCTATTCCGTTCTGCCTAAGCACCTCTACCCAGCGTACCCAGGTATCGAAGCTTGCGTCACTCAGCCAGACTTTTACGTCATTTTCCGTGCCGGGTTGCATACGCCGAATCGCAGTCCGTAGTTTCACCCTGTTAGCGGTCTGCTCGATCACAGTAAGTACTGGAATCGTCTGCGTCGACGACGACGCGGCGCCGGTTCGCTTTGCCAATAGTGGCTTCGCTAGCTCGGCCTGCTGTTGCATCCAGCTAAGTGTTTCGCGCTTATCCGGCAGGCTATCCCGCAAGTGCACCAATTCCCGGTGCCACGGTTGCCAAATATATACGAATGCCAGTATTGCCAGCGCAAGACACGCTCCACCCACCAATATGAGCCGCTCGCGGGCTCTCAATCCGAACCAAAATTCGCGCATGCTAACCGTCGCCTCGTTGTAAACCAAAACGCCCGGTGACAAGGTTATCGCGGGAACCGGAGGATAATAGTTGTACCGTAACACCCTCAATCGCTTCGAAACGCTTGCGGAGTCGATCAAGACCCGCGAAATCTTGGGTACTGCAGATCACTAACAGCGTATTGTCGCGATAATTGATCTCCTCCACCGTGGCCTGCACGACCGGCGCGGATTGAGCTAACGCGCTTAACAGATACTGAAAATCACCACTGCCTTGAGTTCCGGAACGCAAATTGCGTAATTGCTGTTCCATCTGTACCCGCGGGTTAACGATTCGAGTAACCTCAGGGAACGTTGTTGTGAATATAGCCTGAATTTCCCGATCAAGGCGCGCGGTTTTGCGCTGGAGGACTTGATACTCGGCAATATCAGCAATAAGCGACAATATAATGGTTGCCGCGGCGATTCCGATTGCCCATTTGAACAATCGTGTATCACCGCTTATTGTGCCGTTATTCAGCCCCTGCAATAAATTGTAGTTTGCAATTCGGACGCCATCGTCCCAATTTGATAGCCACTCCGTAAAATCCGATCCAAGCGACCATTCGCTAACACGGCTCGCACCGGCCGCGATAAAAGACTTCGCCAATTTGTTGTCGTTAACGGCTAACGATACCGTTTTGTCATCGAACTCCTGCCACCAAAATTCAAGCATTGCTGGATCGATACTCATACCTGCCGTTCCCGGGCCACGAACATGTACGTGGCCGTCGTCCGATTTTGCTACCGTTATCGGTGCACGGGAATGCGTGGGTAACAGACAGTACTCCGGTACCAACGCTATGGTATTCAGCCCAGCGTCATTTAGTTTCGTAACCCAAGAATGCAAAAGATCTTTTGCTACTACGGCCACGCTGGACTCAGATCCCGGAGACCATTGGAGCAAAACGAAATGTAGGGTATCGATGTCGGCCGATAATTTATCTTCTAGTGCATAGGGAATCGCCGACAGTGCTTTATGTCGACCGATTGCAGGTAGGTGCAGCGGATGGATTACCACATCCTGTCCGGGAACGACACCTGTGACTGCAGAACCGTGCTCCGCAGCTAGTGACCCTAAGGAATCGGCGACGCCACGATCAACCAATCTACCGCGGCGATCGAGTACCGCCCAACGGTATGGCGAATTCACGCTCACATATACCGTCATGTGATGCTCCGACTGCGACGTAATACGACGACTTGGCCGTTTTCCGGAAAACGTCGCAATAGGCTTTGCAGCTGCAATTGCACACGCCCAAACTCGGAGCGGCTAATAATTCGGAAGTAACGGCTAGACACGGCACTTATGGCTTGCGCTACGTCACCCGATCCGGCCAGCGCCGGATGCTGTAAAAATGCCGCGATGTCATCGTATCCTTCTTCACCGCGCCCGCTTGCAAGCGACTCGGCCGCGCTCGGATCCAATAATTCCGACCCCAATATGCGCAACAGTGGAACCGGACAAGTATTCACGTTAATTGCTACATTCATTTCCGGAAGTGCGGCAATATACGGTACGAGTTTTGCGAATTTTTCAGCATCGAATCCCGCGACCCACAACAATTCACCGATATCGGAGATATTTTGATCCGCTGCACGATATGGTGGGTCGAGCCCAAGATAGTCGATGCTTTCTGCGCCTGCACTACCGCTTACATCCTGGTTCGCATCGATCCAATCCACAATCGCATCTGCTAACGATTCATCGAGTTCCACCATCTGAAGCAATCGTCGAAACGCCGGATACCAGACTTTATCGCGACCCGCTGCCAGATTATTGATATTGAATAAGCCTTGTCGATCTTGTGCGGTTGCCGTTAATTTGCCTTCATCGACACTTACTTCCGGTAACAATCGCATCCACGCTTCAGCAAGGTGATCGGTTTCCGATTCAAAAAGATCACGGCGCAGAATTACCGTCGCCCATTGCTCCGATCCAGCGACGAGCTCATAATTCTGCTGCAAATCGCGGTAATTTTGAGTACGCCGTAGCGCAAGATGTTCGTCTTCGATCATATAGGTGGCAAGGGTCGTCAGCAATACCAGTACGAGCATCACTACCAATAATGCCGCACCGCTTTGCATCGACGCAACGCTATCGATGTTTATCCTAATGTGTTTAGTTACCATTTGCGATCTCAAAAACGCGGCGGTACTGGCGGCCGTCACCCGTTGTTAATGCGATTTCAATTCCACTGGGTAAGCCGGCATCTTTATTCCACTCGCTACCGACACGAATACCGGACTCAGGCGACCATTCCACTATCGATACAATCGCGTCGACGAGACCCGTTGCCAGCACATGGCGCTGTTCGTCACTATCCTGGTCACGATCCAAAACACGCCACGCTACACGCAACAGATCGCCGTCTTCAAATCGCCACGCAACACGCCGTGGCAGAACCC
This sequence comes from Gammaproteobacteria bacterium, assembly GCA_029862885.1. Classification (GTDB taxonomy): domain Bacteria; phylum Pseudomonadota; class Gammaproteobacteria; order Arenicellales; family JAOTWM01; genus JAOTWM01. Next base: position 2,422 of record JAOTWM010000217.1, on the reverse strand, counting down.
AATCGGCACCGGGTTCTATACTGGGAGTGTATACGGTAAAGCGCAACAACTCGCCTTGAGCCAATGGGTCATCGGGCCGCACGACCAATGCAGCCTCCGGATCACCGAAGCCGTCTTGCACAGGACGGGACGCGAGAAACCGTATGTCCCGTTCGAGGGCGGCCAGCGTAGTCTGTAGATCGCCAAGGGCACCGTTACGACTCGTTAACTCGCGGTGAGTTTCCAAAGTACTGCTAAGTGTCGCGTACGACCCCGCGCCAATCACCGCAAAAATCCCGATTGCGACCACCATCTCGAGCAGCGTAAACCCACGTTGCGGTTGAATCACTGCGACTGCTGTCCGGTGTTCGTTTCGGAATCCGGTTGCGAATTCGTCTCGGAATTTGGATCTTGTTGCGCCGCGGTATCGGGGTCCGCGTTTTCTACACCTTCGGCGGCAAGATCAGCATTCTCGTCACCGGCAGGATTAGCATTCTCGTCACCGTCACCACCCGCATCCTGTTTGCCTGGCATTGCCACCGGCGGTTGGTAGCGTACGATATAACCGAATAACGTGGCGGCCTTGGACTCGCGATCGGTATCGCTGAATACCTCTATATCGACGCGCTTCACATCCGGATCCCGTGTGGCTGCAATCCGTCGCGTCATGTACCACTCGCGGCCACCCTGGGATACACTCGATTCCGTTTGCGCAGCCTCAGGCCAGAGGCGCGACAAGCGCAAATTTGTCAATTCATTGCTCGCCACCAGTGAGCCCACAAAACGCTCATCGAGCGATTGAGTAACGCTAATGTTGCTAAGGTTGGCTTCGACGATGGCGGCGATGCCGGTCGCAAATATCGCCATGGCCACCAATACCTCCAGCAATGTAAAACCTCTAACTTTCATTATCGACCCGCTCGACCCCAACCTCGTCACCGCTCGAGGTAACCGTAAATCCGGCATTATCGCCCCGTACGATGATCGTGAATGGCGTGATACTACCAAGTGTATCCACCACAATGAGCGCATTACTCGACTGGCCTTCCCGCTGCGGCATCGCCGTCCACTCGACCGTGACACCTTCAGCAAAGCGACGTTCCCTGAATAGGTCATCGGATTCGATCGGTATCCATGTCGTTCCGGGCTGCATAAATCGAAAACTGTGCTCTGGAAGATCGAGTTCGATGCCTATTGTGCGCCCAGTAATAATACTTTCTTGCTTCGAGTGTTCAACCAACGCAGCGAACCGGTTCGCCTCACGTTCAGCAATTTTGTCGAAATCACGATCGAGATTCAACACAGCAACGGATGCGGCGAGGCCGATCAACAGCAACACGACCATCATTTCCAACAACGAAAATCCGCGACCACGTAACTCATACGTGCAACGGAAAATTCTCCCAAACATTTTGATAATTCCTGGCAGTGAACGCGCTATCGACCGTCGAGGTTCCAATTGCCGATGTCGGCGGCAACGCCCTCACCACCCAATCGGCCGTCTGCTCCAAATGACCAGATATCAAACTCCATTTTGTCACCGGGCGACAAATATTGATATTCATTACCCCATGGATCGGCTGGCAAGCGTTCGATATAACCACCGCTTTTCCAGTTTTTGGCCGGCGGATCGCCGGCCGGGGTCTTGATCAGTGCCTCGAGTCCTTGCTGGGTGGACGGATAGTTGAAATTATCGAGTTGATAAAGCTTCAAGGCACTCGAAAGCGTGCGAATATCGCTCTTGGATTTGGCGATTCGGGAATCGTCTAGCCGCCCCAAAACGCGCGGCAATACCAATGCTGCAAGCATTCCGATAATGACCACCACTACCATTATTTCTATTAGTGTAAATCCGCGTTGCCGCATTACGCGTAACCTCATTTAATCAGTTCATTGAGATCGAAAATCGGTAATAGTATTGCCAATACGATCGTAAATACGACTCCGCCCATTAACAGAATCATAATGGGCTCGAACATTCCCACCAACATCGAGAGCCGAGATTCCAATTCGCGCTCCATGGCCTGCGCGGATTTATCTAACATCGGCGCCAACCGTCCGCTGGCCTCGCCGCTCGCGACCATTTGCGTCAACAATGGTGGGAAACGGCCGCTTTTGCCGATGGCGCGGCTCAAACTCGCACCTTCGGTGACTTCTTCGGTCGCGCGCTCCAAGGCACCGCGCATGACGCGGTTTCCCAATACATTGGTACTGGCCCGCATTGCCGCCAATAACGGTACCCCGCTGCCCACCATAATCGCGAGCGTACGCGCCATTCGCGACGAATTGATACCGCGCGACAGCTGGCGCAGGCCTGGGGTCACGAGAAACGTCTTATGCAACGCGTATTTCGGCCCCGGCCGCCGAAACAATGCTATACCGGTGAGCAGCGATAATAATCCAAACCCGGCTGCCCATAATCCATATTGGCGGACCGCGTCGC
>JAOTWM010000216.1 GCA_029862885.1 Gammaproteobacteria bacterium | reverse complement strand
ACCCAACTCGGAGATCCGGCATTAGTCATCCAACCGTAATGAGCTTTTAGCACGGCTTATGTTGGGCCACTGTTTTCTCCACCACGTCGCGAATTTGCGGCAGCCACTTCCTGGATTGCGGGAACGATAACCGGTAAACAGGAACCATCGAACTCAGCTTAGCGCAGAACGCGAGATGTTGTCGCGACAGGTCGGCGGGAAACAACCTTGACGCCACCGTATGCCGAGCCAGGGTCGCGGCCCCTTCGGCCCGTGTCAACCGGTGGCATGCGATATCGTTATCCGTGGCGGCCCGGGGATCCAGCGTAAACGCGGCCCCAATGGGCAGCTCGCCAGCTTCGCTTCGCGGGTAATGTTGGGTGAGAGGGAGCTTAGTCTGTGGGTAGTGCGGCAATCCAATAGCCTTATCTGTGCCCAAAGCTAGCGGCAGGATATCGTCCGTGACCCGGTTCCAGCCGTGGGCCACCGCGGCTGCAATCGTGGACTTGCCGGTTCCGGAGCGTCCGCACAACGCAACGGCCGACCCGGCGACGATTACGGATCCAGCGTGCAGACAATAGATTCCCCGAAATGCGAGCGCCAGGATTAAACCCGGCCCGATCAGCACTTCTTCCAAGAGCGTTACTGGGATCGCGTTTTGGGTAGCCTGTTGAACGATGTTGGTACCCTCTCTATCCACGTAAACATCGGCAATACCGTTAACTTGAACACGCACATGCCGGTGATCGGCCCAACAGCGAATAGGTCGCGTTTTGCCACCTATATAGCCATTGGCGTCGTGAAATGGCTCGGCGGCGGCCACGCTTGGGATGCTTATTGTCGATTTCGAGTCGGGAAAGTCCGCCGTGGAATCGGTGCCATAGGCGCTTAGGGCCGTTACGGGGCGATTCGTTACCAATCGATTACCGGCCACCTGATAGACGAAGCGTTGGTTCGAGTTCGCGCCGTTAAGGCCCAGTACTATATGTATCATTGTGGCGATGATACGGGTTTCGGCTGTGCGGAGAAATCGGTAAAATTGTGGATTTATTCCGATGCCATTTTACCCAATGTTTTGGGCCCCGGGGCGAGCGATGAATAAATCGAAATCAGACTCCAACGTTTTGCCGGGATTTGGGCAACGGCGGGCGGATGCGAAACGAAAACCATACAAGAAGCCCAAGTTGCAGAGATTCGGTTCTGTCCGGGACGTCACAATGGGCCCGAGTCCGGGTAATGAAGAAAGCGGTAATCCCTTTGTACTTAGGCGGTAGAAACAGTGGCGGATGATGTTTGCGCGGCCGTAGAGTTTTCTACCGAGTTTATTTCTCGATAGCGAAACGCGGTTGACCAGCAATTGCTACGGGACGATTCGTCAATTGCGCGTAGCCATAACTCAAAATGCAAAAACTTGGATAGGAAATAACCATCGCTATCCCATCCATCGCCCACCTCGATTTGCGAGTCAAGCCACCCGGATTTCACCCAATTTTGTCGGGTAATCAATGAGTTATGCGAAAGATGTTGAACGCGGGTGCGTTCTTTGTCCAGCAGACCGATGCGCAATAATTCTTCGAAACTGGTTTTCGATGAACGTTCAGCCACGGCAGCCGGCAACACTTTGCGCATGGCGTTGCGTTGTATCCAGCGATTCCTGCCGGGCCGTCCAAGTTGTTCGGTAGGAAGTGCCATGATGAACTCTACAATGCGGCGGTCAAAATACGGCGAGCATCGTCTCATTGGCAACCTCAACATCGACTCTAGCGTCGAGTGTCGCTCCGTCCACCAGCTTGCGGTTAGATCGCGGTAGCGTTGGATACGACCCGGACTCACGCGTTGGCCGAACAACGAGGGAGTGCGTATTCCGGGGCGACGTCCGCGCAACCGGTCGGCATGTAGCGCCGGGTTTGCGGCGGCTACGGTGGCAGGGCGAACGCGCCGATAGATGCGTTTCAGCGATGCCGGCAGCAACGGGCGTAGAAGGTTGTTGGCGATATCCCAAGTATCGATATGGCGTCCATGATTTCGAATGATCGATGCGAATGCACGAAATCGGCCCTCCGCCACTAAGTCGGCCAGTACGAATCGTCCGGATGTAAACAGCGCATCTCCAAAGTGCCCATCCAACAGCACGCGGCACCCGGAGTCAGAGGCGGCGCGTGCGATCGCCGTGGGTAATAACGCGTAGCAGTCCCAACATAAGCCATCGCGAGGTAATGCTTGCCCGGCAAGATCGTGAAACGTCCAAAGCGTGTCGCTGGGGATAAATGTGGCATCGAGGCCACAATGGTCAATAGCCGATTGAATGAACCGACGCTCATCGCAGCTCTTCAGCGTATCGAACACATTGGAAAAAGTTTTGAGTCCGGGCCCGGATATAGCGCATGATTGCTTTGCGCCAACGGCAGCCACTAGCGTGGAGTCGCAACCCCCGCTCAATGAAACCCCCACGGGCCCGATCGAACGCATTCGATCATGTGTTGCCGCACCAACCAGTTCTAGGAAGTGCTCAGCATATTCGTCATCGCTGGAGTATTCGATTCGTTTGTCAAAGCCCGGTTCCCAATATTTGTTTTCACGAACACCGAAAGAGTCTACGAGGATATAATGGCCGGGCTTACAGTGTCGGATATTTTTAAAATAGGTATGGCCGGGGTCGGTTTCGATATCCATGAGTGCGTCGGTAATTTTGTCCTCGTCCAGCTCCGGAGAACAAAATGGTAGGCTCAGAATCGACGTAAGATCGGAAGCAAATACGAATCGGTTTTGGTCACAAGAATAGCTAATACCGCGAGCGCCGAGGCTGTCCCGTGCGATAAACACACGGCGTTTTGGCACATCCCATATTGCGAATGCAAAATCGCCGAGTAAGTGGGTGACGCAATCCGGTCCCCAACGGCGATAGGCCGCGACGAGTATGTCGCAATCGGTCGGGCGCGGCTTTTGTAGCTGATCTTCTCGTATCAACGACGCGATCAGATCGTCTCGACTGTCCAGGCGTAAATCGGCGACTAGCGCTATATCGGACGACGAATAGGGTTGTATCTCGTGAGTGGATTCCGGAGTGATGTGTAATCCCAGAAACGCGAAGCCCAGGTGGCCGCCGTCCCAGTAACGCACGCCATCCGGTGCGGGGCTAATGGCTGACGCCACCATGTCCCGCAACGACCGGGGGTCCAGTGGCGAACCATCCAGATTCATGATTCCACAAATAGCACTCATTACCGGGGTCGCGACGGAGTGTAGGCGCTAGTCGTCCATGAAAAACGCCCTTTTTGGCCGTCGGCCGCGTTGCCCTGCGACTTCCGATGCTCATTTACCCCCATGTAAACTCCGCTTCGGCTTCTCGGGCGCCTTGCCGACAACCAAGAACGACGCTTTTCAGCAACGACGGAAGGAAAAACACCGTAGATCTTTTGCCGGTTTTTCCTGGAAGTCGGCCCAATTCCTGGCAATTTCATGGCTACGAGCTTCTATGTAATTCGAAGACATTCAATGTGTTGTTACGTCTTCAGGGCCGACGAGCTATTCACTGCTTCGATTCTGACAATCCAACGTCGTGGCGACCAGTGTATGCCGATATCGCCATGCGAGCGTTGCGCCCGCGTCCACGGCGAACGGACGATTAAACAACCAGATTGGGCAGTGCCAGGAACTTCGCTTGTCAATGCTATCGGGGCGATTGGTCAGTATTTGGCCGGGGGCCAACTCGAGTTCGAAAAACGCGATGGCGGAGTCGGCGGTCCCGGTATGGGTGGCGGCGCATTCCACCGAGTTGTCCACTCCAGAACTACCTATTCGCGATAAATCAATATCCGCGACCATGGCGGGCTCACTGAGCGAGATACTACGAAGCGCTTCGCTAGCCGTTGCAATGAAACGATAGTTGGATGCGTACCGGGTTGCCGTCAACGCTTGGAAGTCAATGCCGTATTGCCGGCTCCATTTTTCTGTGTCGTGCGAGGCGAATCGATGTCGCGCCATTAGATCCGCATCGAGTGTGGCCAGCGAGACATAGATTCGAAGTCGGTTCGGCACAAAACGGGCGCCCGGTTTCAAAAATCGCTTGGCGGCATCCATCGTGTAATCGAGCACACATTCGGCTAACGGCTCACTACCGATGATCTCGGAAACGAGTACGTCCGCGCGCTCCGGAAGGTCGACTTGCGGCGAGCGTCCCCTCAACAGCGTAATTTTGTCGCGCATTTTGTTGTGGCCGAACAACATATCCGCGCAGCTACCAATGGCCGTTTGTTCTATTGCGTACACGTGCGCGGCGCCGGCCCGAGCCGCGGCCATGGCCAGCACGCCAGTGCCCGTACCGAGGTCCACCACTATGTCCCCCGGGCGCACCGTGTCGGCAACGGCATTTACGAATGTCGTCGTGCGAACGCTGTCATTTAGCATCGCGATATGGGTCGCGGCGGAGCCGAAGCCGTGGGGAGTCGTATCGGTCACGGCCGTGGCGCCGGTGTCGGCGACCAGTACGCCGGCCTCGATGAGCCGCATAATAGTGGCCGAGGCCTGTACCCACTCTGACCCGCTGGTGCTGGCTTGATCGAGCTCAAGGCCCTGTGTGAGTGTTCGCGGGGTCGAAAAGCGTGTCAGCAGCGACAATTGCTCCGGGGCGCACGATACAGTGCCGTCATTCCCGGTGATAATCAAGTGATTAGAGGCCGCCTCGATACGGAACCCGGGCGCCCAGCGCAGTACGGTATCTCGAGTAAGTGGAAGATTGGTCATGCGGGCGGCGGAATGCAGCGTCGATCGGATGTCTACTATACCGAAACCGGGGTGGCCGGCAGGTCGAGATTCCGCGCACCCGAGGCGGCCGAGGTTCCCGCCCCACCCACAAAAGAATTTTTGATAGTATCCACGTCCTTTGATCCTCCACTATTCGTTAAGCAATGACAGCATGAATTCTTCCCAGCAAGACTATATAACCGTAGGTGGCCTGCGGGTGGCTGCCCCGTTGTTCGGCCTCGTTCACGATGAAGTGGCACCCGGCACCGGGATAGATCCGGATCGATTCTGGGCCGCACTGGGCGGCATTGTGACCGATTTGGCGCCTAAGAATCGGACCCTCCTTGAACGACGCGATGTGCTACAAAAAAACATCGACGCCTGGTTCTTGGAGCGCCAGCGCCAGCCAGTTGCCATTGCCGCACAAGAACAGCAGCTACGCGACATCGGCTATCTGGTGCCGGAGGGAGCCGATTTTAGGGTGACGGTTGGTGATGTCGACGACGAGATCTCACGGATTGCCGGCCCGCAGCTTGTCGTGCCTGTCGATAATTCACGGTATGCGCTGAATGCGGCCAATGCGCGTTGGGGTAGTCTGTACGATGCGCTATACGGTTCCGATGTGATCGCCGAAGAGCGAGGTTGCAGGCGCACCCGGAAATACAATCCGGTGCGTGGGGTTGAAGTAATCAGATACGCGCGCGACTTTCTGGACCGTTCAGTGCCTCTCGCCGACGGCAGCCACAGCTACGCAATCAAGTATGTGATTAGGTCGGAAAGATTGATTGTCGTGATGGGCGACGGTACGGAATCTGAATTGGAAAATCCTGAATGTTTCGTCGGTTATAGCGGGAATCCGGAAAACCCATCGGCCGTGTTATTTCGGCACAACGAACTGCACATCGAACTACGTATTGGTGAAGGCTACTACATTGGCCGGGGCGATCTGGCAAATATTTACGATATACACATCGAAGCCGCCATCACCACGATTATGGACTGTGAAGACTCGGTAGCCGCCGTCGATGCCGAGGATAAAGTGCGCGTGTATCGAAATTGGCTGGGTCTCATGCAGGGTGGCCTCAAGCGTACGTTCGTCAAGGATGGCGAAACCGTCGAGCGTGTATTAGAACCGGATCGCACCTATACGGCACCGAATGGTGGAACCTACGAGGTGTCGGGACGTAGCCTGATGCTGGTACGCAATGTAGGGCTACACATGTATACCGATGCCGTCACCACCGCGACGGGCGAGGAAATTCCGGAAGGGTTTCTGGACGCGATGGTGACGGTTTTGGCAGCGAAACATGATCTACTCGGCCATGGTGGGCACCGTAATTCTCGTGCGGGCAGTATCTATATCGTCAAACCGAAACTCCACGGGCCGGAGGAGGTCGCCGCTACGGTGGAGTTATTCGAACGCATCGAAAAAGCATTGGATCTGGCCCCCAGCACCATCAAGATCGGAATTATGGACGAAGAGCGGCGCACCACGGTAAATCTGAAGGAATGTATTCGCGCGGCCAAGGACCGGGTGATGTTTATCAATACCGGTTTTCTCGATCGCACGGGCGACGAGATCCATACCTGCATGGAGGCCGGTCCGACCTTGCCCAAAATGGAGATCAAGCATACCCCGTGGTTGTTGGCGTACGAGGACTGGAATGTAGACATCGGCATCGAGTCCGGGTTGCCGGGCTGTGCGCAGATCGGCAAGGGAATGTGGACTATGCCGGACAACATGCAAGCGATGCTGGATGCCAAGGGTGCGCATCCCAAGGCCGGCGCGAGTACGGCGTGGGTGCCGTCGCCCACGGCGGCCGTGTTGCACGCGATGCATTATCACGAGACCCATGTCATGGAACGGCAGCGGAAGTTAACGCATCGTCAACGGGCGAGTCTGCGGGACATTTTGACGCCGGCTTTGTTGGGGGATCGAGTGTTGACGGATGCGGAAATTCAAGCCGAGCTGGACAACAATGCGCAAGGGATCTTGGGCTATGTAGTGCGGTGGATCGACCACGGCGTCGGGTGTTCCAAGGTGCCCGATATCAATGATTGCGGATTGATGGAAGATCGCGCCACCTTGCGCATCTCCAGCCAGCATATTGCCAACTGGTTACATCACGGTATCGTAGCTCGCGAGCGCGTCGAGGAAACGTTTGAACGCATGGCGGCCATCGTGGATCGACAAAATTCGGAGGATTCGAACTACCGTAATATGGCGCCGAACTTTGCACACAGCATTGCTTTTCAGGCTGCGCTCGATCTCGTATTCGAAGGCCGCGATGTTGCCAATGGATATACGGAACCCGTACTGCATCGCCGTCGGCGCGAGGCCAAGTCGGCGTAATCGCGTACTTTTCGGTGCGCGGTAGCGAATGACTCCGAACCTGTCCGGCGCGCAATGGCGCGACTTTTGTGTACAGGCGCTGGGTGCTAACTCGCCGTCTGAATTGGACGGGTCTGGCCGCCCGTGTGATGACGGCTCGCTGTTTGGTTACGCCGCCGAGCAAGGCGTCACGGTCCAGGTTTACCAGGCGTTGCGGGAAGTGCATGAAGTGCATAACGCCCCCAGCGCTGCTACTGGCCTCCGAAATGGATTGCGAGAGGAGGCGTACCGGCAGGTTTCCCAGTGCGCGATTCAGGCGCGGCAATTGGCGCCGGTCTTGGAGGCGCTGTCTGCTGCGGGTATTCGCCCCTTGTTGTTTAAGGGTGTTCCGCTCGCTTATTCGCACTACTCGCGGCCGTACCTGCGGCCGCGTTGCGACACCGACATGATGGTGCGGTACGGCGACTTATCGTCGATCCGTACCGTGCTTATCAGTTTGGGGTTTCAATCGCAGCCGGGAGTTACCGGAGATCTGATCAGCCATCAGCAGATATTCATACGCCGTGATGCATCCGGGTATGCAAATGTCATCGATTTGCATTGGAAAATTTCGAACCCTCGTATTTTTTCTGGATTGATCGATTACGAAGAACTCCTCGAGCACTCGGTGCCGGTGCCGCAATTGGGATTGAACGCATTCGCTGCCGACAGTGTCCATGCGCTACTTATCGCGTGTATTCATCGTGTAGCGCATCATCACAACAGCCGAAGGTTGATCTGGTTGTACGATATTTTTCTATTGGCAAATAGCATGTCCGATGCCGATGTGCACCGATTCGGTTCGCTGGCCATCGACAAGGGGGTAATTGCTGTGTGCCGTGACGGGCTGGACGCGAGCTTTGCGCAATTTGGTATGAACGAGGTGGCGGAATATAGTGACGCATGGCGGAGCGTACACCGAAGTTGGACCACCCAGCCGATTGAGGCCACAACTGTTTTCCTGCGTAACCGCTCCCGGATCGCGGAATTTTACGACGAAGTATCGGCGTTGCCGGATTGGCGCGCGCAATTGCGGCTGGTGGGTCAGCACTTGTGGCCAAACGCGGAATACATGCGGTCCCGTTATCCGATGTCCAGTAGCCGATGGCTACCCTATTTCTACGCTAAGCGCGTGTTGTCGGGATTGGGAAAATGGTTAGGCCGATCGCGCCGCGTCGATTGAGATGTGCCGCCGGACGGGGCTGGCCCGAATATGACGCCCGAGTTTTTCTGAATCCGAACAGGACAAACTGTACCCAAGACCAAGGACCCAAAACACAGTGTAAACACTTAAGGAACCTCTGCATAAGTCCGGGCGAATCAAG
>JAOTWM010000215.1 GCA_029862885.1 Gammaproteobacteria bacterium | reverse complement strand
TCCAGCGCTTCGTCGATTATTACAATCATGAGCGTTACCATGAATCACTCGATAACCTGACCCCGGCGGATGTCTTTTATGGGCGGGGCCAAACCATTTTAGATAAACGAGAACAGATTAAACTCAATACATTAGCTATGCGAAAACAAATGCATTACGATAACCGATCAACAAACTTGATGAGCTAAACCGTCTCTTAATTTAAAACTCCATTAGTCCGAATTCTTTTGACGACGTACACCGGCGAGATTCTCGTGGTTGCTACCCGCCTGCTTTGTTTAAGTTACTGGGCGTCATGCAGCGAGTATTGCTTCTTCGACGCTGGGTTCACGTCCCAGAATGGCCAGGCCGTTGTCTTCGACCAAAAAACAATCCTCCACTTTTAGAGCAACCCATTCTCCATTCACCTCTAGTCCTGTCTCCGGCTCCAAAGCAATTATTTCGCCGCTTCGAAGATATACGTCGAAATCACACAGATCCCTTCTTACCATCGTCGGTGGCTCCATCACGCGAAGACCAATGCCATGCCCAAGTGCATAAGGAGCCGGTGCCAGACCCATTTTCTTGAGTGTCGCATTCATGAGGTCGTCCAACTCCGATACGTTGACACACGCGTGCGCCGCGTTCCTGACCATTTGGTAGACCTCTAGCAACTTCTCGTAAGCGGCTATAACAGCGGCCGGCGGTTCGTCGATGAACACAGTTCTTGTAATATCCGACGAATATCCGGCAAAACCATAGTACACTTGGTCTATGAATATCGCTTCTCCCTGCCGCGCCCTATTATTGGCCGGAAACCATTCCCCCACACCTGCGTGACAATTGCACGTAACATGTGTGAGTAACTCAGCATTTAATTCCATTTGCTTCTTGAGACCTGCCGCGATCATCTCGCGATCAGTAACACCGGGTCGTGCTATGCTGAACGCAACGTCGAGAGCCTCATGATTATCTCTTGCTGCAAACTTCATCAGTTCGAGTTCCGTTTGTGTCTTGATCCGCCGTATATCGAACAGAGCCCTGCCGATATAGGTAAATTTAATCTCCGGCAGGAGTTCTATTAGCCTAAGAAGAATCACAGGATGCAGGTAATCGTAGCCGACTATTTTTGCTCTGGCGCGGACCAGATGATTCTTGATTGTTTGACTCGTCGTTTCCGGCTCGCTCCACATAGGCGTCCAGCCGGCGAGGGGACATGCTGCCGTAATGTTGGTTAGCTGCGGGTCAGGATTCTCGATTGGTTCCTTGTAGTGGGGACCGTATATCGTAGCGTCGCCCTGGGCATCGATAAGCGCGAGGACTTGCTCCTGCAACTCATGAATGATCAACGACCGATAATCAGTGATATACCGAATATTATCGGACGTTCCCAGAACCAAATGGTCAACCTGCTCCTGTCTCATAACCTCCTTAGCTCGGTCCATTCGTGCCTGTCGCAAGCTGTCTATCTTGACCTGAGGGAAATCGTCTTTACTGAGATCTCGGTTGGCTGTCATCTTGGATTCATTTCGCCTAAAAGTGTCATGGATTTCGGCCCCTACTCTAGGAAAGAAAAGTCTGAACCCCCTCAGCGAAGCGGTCCGGCGTGTCTTGGGGAATCCAGTGCGAGGCGTTATCGACGCGCTGCAGTTCGGCGCCGGGGATTTCTCGGGCCAGCTGCTCGCCGTCGGCTATGGTCTGCCAGGGATCATGAACTCCCCAGATCAACTTTGTCGGCGTACTGATATCTTTGTGTCGGTCAACGAGGGCCATGGTGTGGTTTGTATTGAGGGCGCTGGCATTGCGCACCAGGCTGATCTTGCCGACCTCGCTCGCGTATGGGGCCAGGATGCCCTCCCGGAATTCGGGCGTGAGGCGATCTGCGTTGTGCAGTCCATCGTTTAGGCCGCCGGCGATAAATTTGATGATCTCATCTACCGGACGGCGCGCCATCGACGGCTTGCCCAGGTCATGCATATCGTCGATGGGCCAGGAGTCGTAGGCCACGATGTTGCTCAATACCACTCGGCGCAGTCGATCGGGATGCTCGATGGCCATGATCAAGGCAACACCGCCGCCGGTGTCATGGCCAACCAGGTTCACTCGATCAATCTCCAGACGGTCGAGAAACTTGAGCAACATCGCCGTTTGTGCCGTAAGAGAACGGTCGAAACAGTCGCGTTGATCGGAGTTGCCATGGCCCAGAAAATCCGGAGCGATAATACGACACGAGCCGGTCAGCAATGGGATAACGTCGGCATAGAGGTAGGACCATGTCGGAATTCCGTGTAGGAGTACCACCGGCTCGCCGCTGCCCATGTCTGTGTAAGCGACCTTGAGAGGGGAAGAAGCAAGCCCATCCAGAAACAAGTGCTTCTGGCGGTTGGTGAATTGCGCTTGGGCGATGGTCACCTCTGATGATCTCCGGCTATTAGATAGTCGGTCGACAGAGGTTAGAGGGATACGATCGAGCGTAGTTCGTCGATGATCGCGCTAGTACACGCGCCTGTAGCCGGGCTGTGAAATGCGCTACGATATGTTGGTCGGCCGCGATGAACATGCCGTCTATACAGGGTAAAGTTCCGAATCGATTCAACGCGCGATCTGATGATTCTATTTCAGGCTACTACAGAACAATACACCGGTCAAGCGCGGCTCTATTTTTCGACAACACCAGTGTTATCTGACCTCGCATCAATTCAACTAAGAATGGGTCTGTAGTCGTGTCCAGGCTCGTAGCGGGGCTGATTAGGTCTACCTGTCGAAATTCTTAACCCGATCCGCAGTCTCCGGATCAAAAAACGATTTGACTGTAGCGACTGTTTCGAACGAAAGCGCTTGTTCGATCTGAGCACAAGCGTTAAAGCCGCGCTTCAGGTCTTGAACTGAATTAGCTGGCAACCTTGCTATACGTTCGGCTGTTTCGTGCGCAAATTTGAATAACTCAGGTTCTGGGGCGAGTCTCCAAGCAAGCCCCATTTCCTGTCCCTGGCGAATTCGTAATTCTGCCCTAAATCGGGTTGTCTGAGCAGTCTTGTCATAAAACGTGATCCACCCTACCCTGCCATCGGATGAAACATCTGTTCCTTCTATTGGCACATCTCTTTACTCTGATCGCTAAGCTAATCGGTCCCGGTGGCGCCAGAGCGGTTATCGCTGAGAACCTCCTGCTCAAACAGCAGTTGCTGATCATTAGCCGTTCTCGGCAGCGCGCTCCAAATCTATCGGCCATCGATCGATTCGTCTTCGGCTTTTGGTCACTTTTCCTTCGACCGGGCCGTATCCATAAATCGGCAGTGATACTAAGGCCATCGACGTTGTTCCGATTTCATCAGTTTCTCGTTCGACGGAAGTATCGTCTCTTATTCTCTCCTCGAACCCGAACGAAACCTGGACCAAAAGGCCCGTCGGCACCTTTGATTCACGCCATCGTCGAACTCAAACGCCGGAATCCACGCTTTGGCTATCCCCGCATCGCGAGAATCATCTCGAAGACGTTTGGTATCGAGATTGACAGAAACGTGGTGCGGCGGGTTCTCGCCAAGTATTACCACCCGGAAAATGGCGGGAATGGCCCTTCTTGGTTAACTTTTCTCGGGCATATGAAAGACAGTTTGTGGAGCGTGGATTTGTTTCGTTGCGAGTCGATCACCCTCAAGAGCCATTGGGTATTAGTAGTCATGGATCAGTTCACTCGCCATATCATCGGATTCGCAGTTCATCCCGGCAATGTCAATGGCGCAACGCTTTGCCGAATGTTCAACCAAGTCATAGTCGGTAAATCCCTGCCTCGATACTTGAGTTCGGACAACGATCCCCTATTTGAGTATCACCGGTGGCAGGCAAACCTGCGCGTGCTTGACGTTGACGAAATCAAAGCGGTCCCCGATGTTCCGGTGTCTCACCCTTTTGTGGAGCGTTTAATAGGAACCGTTCGCAGAGAATATCTTGACCATATTCTATTCTGGAATACGGTTGATCTGGAGAGGAAACTCGGCGAGTTTAAGGACTATTACAACCACGAACGCGTTCACGCTTCGCTTGGTGGAGATACACCAGGGGAAGTTGCTGGCGAATCCATAACACCGCGTGTGAAGATTGATGATTTCCAATGGCAATCGCATTGCCGTGGGTTGGTCCAACTCCCGCTCGCGGCATGATCAATAATTCGACACCGACACGGTAACGCGCACTGGAATTCACAGTGGGGAATATGTGATCGCGGTCGATTACTTGAATAACGTGGAAAAATTTGGCAAATTTGTCGTTACCGGTATGGAACACAACGTGTCGACAAGAATGCCGGGTAGCTACACCAATTCGTTCGAAAATACGTATCGGGAAAGTTTGAAATACGGCACTAATGAATTGGATGTTTTCAGGCAAAACTCCAAAGGCGAAACAATGGCGACATTGAGCGCGAATTCCTATTCGAGTTTCGCACAACATAGTGAGACCGATTTTACTTGGCTGTCCGATCTTGGGTATCTCGATGTGCGTCACAGCATCATCAACTACGGCTATGCGTCGTATCCAGATCTCACGCACGAAGCGACCTTGCTCGATCCGGGCGCGCCAGGCACTCCGCCAACAACAACAGTAACCACCGAAGGCAAAGCAGCAGTGGGAATGAATCTGCATCTTGGGCTTGACGGGGAACCTGAATCGCTGTTTTCCTTTCAAGAGCCGCTCGGTGAAACTTACGTAGGTAGTCCATTTTTTGGGTCGGTGGGACCGTGCTCATCCGATTCGGATCATACAGTACTGGAACAGGGTCCACGGTATTCAACAAATATGGGTGTAGAACGAGCAGGCTTTAATGACTTTTCGATTGGCGTAGATCGCCAAGGGGGTCGATTCGCTTCGCAGCGGTATCGCGAATACAGTGTTGGAAACATACTTTCGTTGGAAAGTCTGAATTCGCTTGATCCTAATCCACAATTCTTCAATTGGTTGACAAATGGTGCCCCGAGGAGTGTGATTCCTACGGGTGGTGAGGTCGCCACGTACTACCCGATCGGCGTGAGATGAATGGTGTAAGAAATTACCGAAAAGCCGAGATAGTCGACTTCCTGCCGGTACATATTCCGCTTCCATCGTGTCGATAACACCGTCACCCCTGTGACCGGTAGAATCGATTTTCAAAATGACGGTCGATCGAAATCAATATCGACGGCCCGATTTGGCAGCAGTAATATTACGCCACCAAAACCAATGGGCAATGGATCGCTTCCAATTCCCGCATTTCCGCCAACTGTGTCGTGGCGTCGTGTTTGGGCATCACCAGCAGCGTGCAATCAGTAGTGGCAAGTTTCTTTGCGCAACCGGCCAGATCGGAGTCGACTAGCTCGTAACGAACCGGGCGTTTGCCGCCCAGCAATTCCGAAGATCGTTTCTTTCGTATCGAAATGGTTTGGCCGCCGCCGGCCGGCAGCAAAACCACTACTTCGATTCCCAACATTCCGGCGAGGTCGGCAGCGAGCGCCAATGCACGTTCAGACTCCAATCCGCCGGTGTAGTAAACGTAAATGGGTGCAGCGTCCCAAATCATTGGGCGAGCACGGGTCGGTTTGGGTGCGCGGCCGGATGGTGCCACGGAGACGCGTTTTGATGTGAACATAAATAAAACATCGGCTTCGGCGTGCATGGCCTCGGCCACATAATTTCCGCGAACCACCCGGAGATTCGTTTGAACTTGTTTTTCTTCGCTGACTGTTCGTAACAGTTGGCGCAGCCGTTGTGCGTGGGATTGCAGCGCGTAGGTGAGGCTCGGTGCGTTTAAGGCACGTGCTTCGCCACTGGCACGGTCCAGCTCGGTCGCAAAGGGGAGTTCGGCTAAATGCAACAAGCTCGTATCTTCAACAAACAGGGTTTCCAGTTCCGCTTGCAGGTGTGCGGCCAAGTCGACCGCCATTTGTAACGGCG
Source organism: Gammaproteobacteria bacterium (assembly GCA_029862885.1). Lineage (GTDB taxonomy): Bacteria > Pseudomonadota > Gammaproteobacteria > Arenicellales > JAOTWM01 > JAOTWM01. Next base: position 2,552 of record JAOTWM010000215.1, on the reverse strand, counting down.
CCAGACTCCTCGGCGATGTGTCGATCGCCACTAGAATGCGTTTTACACGAACGTCATTCGGCGTGTTCATCGTCGAGGGATGAGTTGTTTTCGGGCTTGTCGCGATCTTTTTCAGCGAAGTGTTTGCGCAGATTGGCAAGTTCAATCATGCGTTGCTCCACACGTCCGTTTATCGTGTCCTCGGGAAAGTCACCTTGCGCATCGCGCTCGCCAGCCGCAACTCCCGTTAGGATTTCGATGGCTTGGTCTACAGTGTCGACTGCATGAACTTGAAACTGTTCCTTCTCGACAGCCGCGACGACGTCGTTACGCAGCATGAGGTGTTTTACGTTTGATGCGGGGATCAGCACACCTTGCTCACCCGTGAGTCCGATAGCATTACAAACATCGAAAAAGCCTTCGATCTTTTGATTGACACCGCCAATAGCCTGCACCTTACCGAGCTGATTTACTGACCCAGTGACAGCAAACCGTTGTTGGATGGGTGTGTCAGCCAGCGCCGACAGCAGCGCACATAGCTCACCAAGCGATGCGCTATCGCCGTCCACCATACTGTAGGACTGTTCGAACACGAGGCTGGCGGAAAGAGACAAGGGATGTTTTTTTGCGTAACGCGAGGCAAGAAAATGCGAGAGAATCAGGACGCCTTTTGAGTGCAATTTGCCACCCAGTTCCGTTTCGCGTTCGATATCGATGACTTTCCCGTCTCCCAGTCTCGTGGTCGCGGTGATTCTGGAGGGTTGGCCGAACGCGAAATCTCCCAGGTCGATCACCGATAATCCATTGACCTGACCGACGTGCGCACCGGATGTATCAATATTGATGATTCCGCGCTCGATGGCTTCGTAAATTTGGGTGCGCACTCTGTCGAGGCGTTGAATTTTACGGTCGATCGCCTCCTGAACATGCGCGGATGAGATAGTGGTCATACCGTCGTCTCCCGCCCAATAATTCGCTTCCTGCAGCAAATCACAGATGCTACGAAAATGAATGGAAAGCTTTTCTGAATCACCGGCAGACCGGGCACCGTGTTCAATCAGACGCGCTACCCCTTGTTTGTCGATAGGACGCAGGGACTGCTCTTGGGTAATGCTGCCGATAAGACGCGCCACGGCCGCACAATTCTCCGCGTCACGTTGCAAGGTATCTTCGAAGTCCGCTGCTACCTTAAATAGGTCGCCGAACTCAGGATCGTATTGGTCGAGAAGGTAGTAAAAAAGACGATCGCCCAGTAACACGACTTTAACGTCAAGTGGAATTGGTTCGGGTTCCAATGAGATGGTACTAATCAACCCCAGACTGCGTTCCAGCGGTTCAATACGAATCTCACGTGATCGTAACGCGCGTTTAAGGCTTTCCCAGGCGAACGCCTGCATCAACAGGTGACGCACGTCGAGGATCAGGTAACCGCCATTGGCCCGATGCAGGTCACCCGCCTTAATTAACGTGAAGTCGGTCACAAGCGTTCCCATTTGGGATTGATATTCGGTGCGGCCCATTAGGTTGCTATGGTTGGGCAAATCCTGGTACACAACGGGCGCCGAGTTCTTGACGCTATGGTCGACGATTAGATTAACCTTGTAACGTTGGAGCGACGCGGCGCGTGACTGAGCGCCACCACCAAATAACGTGGGTGTTTCCGGCTCGGGGCGGAAATCCTTCACGTGCTCGACAATATCTTCTTCTACCGCGATTAAATAGGCGACCACCTCGGGTAAGTCGTTATTCTTATCCTTAATAACGCCGATGAGATGTCCCGCCGCAATGCGGGCGATCTGGCGATCGACTTCCTTTATCTTCTCTCGGGCTTCCTTTTGCCAGGCTGGAAACTGTCTTATTATGCGTTGCAAGCGCTTCTGCAATTCGGCCACCGTGTATTCCAGGCGTTTTTTCTCGCTCGCGGACAACTTTTCAAAGCTATCGGGCCGAATTACTTCATTCTCTTTGTTAAGCGGAGCAAAGGCGAATCCTGAGGGTGTATGTATCAGCTGAACATCCTGCTTCTTGGCATCCTCAGCCAATTCATTAAGGGCATTGTCTCGGCGTGTGGCAAATTCCTGTTCGAGATGCTCCACCTGCGCCTGATATTCTTCTGATTCGAAGGCCGCTGGTATCGTCGTACTGAGATCCTCCGTAAGTTGTTCCATGTCCGTGCGCAGCGTGATCCCTCGGCCGGCAGGCAGTTGCAGCGCGTTTGGTTTGTGGGGTTGTTCGAAGTTATACACATAGCACCAATCGGGAGGCGTTTGTTTGGTTTTTGCCTCCGCGTCGAGAATGTGTCTCACGACTGTATGCTTGCCCGAACCTGCCGGTCCTAGCGCGAAAACATTATATCCGGAACCGGTAATGCGGGTGCCGAAGTGGATCGCATCGAGTGCCCGATCCTGGCCTACCAAACGCTCTCGATCCATGATCTCGTCGGAAGTCTCAAACGGAATCTGCGCAATATCGCATGCCGTATACAGCTGTTCCGCTTTCAGGCGTGTAGTCAATATAGTTGCCCCAGCAATCGCGAGCGTGTCCCGTCGAAATGATTGAGAATCAGGCTTTCG
>JAOTWM010000214.1 GCA_029862885.1 Gammaproteobacteria bacterium | reverse complement strand
CTTCTGACCGCGATCTTCGCCCGCAAGCCCGGGTCTCGAGCGGCACCGAGAATATCAATGAGGCCCTGGCCCACTTCCGGCACTTCGATTTTGAATAACTCGACCAGGAACTGCGGCGAGGTTCGCGTCATGAACAACTGCGGGCCACGCAACTCGGAACGCACTTCTGTCAGCAGCGCTTTGATGCGATCCTGTGGGCGCACAGGTTCGCGCGGAACCATCTGGTCACGCGCAACAAAACCTTCGGCGTTACCGCCAAGATCGATATAGACACCGTTGCGATCGACTCGCTTGACCAGCCCCGACAGCATTTCGCCTTCGCGTTCCTGGTATTCCTCGACAACCTGCTCACGTTCGGCCTCTCGCACCTTTTGTACGATGACCTGCTTGGCGGTCTGCGCGGCAATTCGGCCAAACTCGACCGATTCCATCGGCACTTCAACGTAACCACCTGGCTCGGCGGCTTCGTCGACGTCGACGGCGTCGATCATGCGCAGCTCCCGATCAGGAACCTCGAGCTCGGTCGACTCATCTTCAAATACCAGCCAGCGGCGAAACGTATCGTATTCGCCGGTTTCGCGATCGATCGCGACCCGAACCTCGATGTCTTCGCCATGTTTTCTGCGGGTAGCAGACGCCAGTGCGGCTTCGATGGCCTCGAAGATAATGTCCTTCTCAACGCCTTTTTCATTCGAAACGGCGTCAACAACCATCAAAATCTCTTTGCTCATTACCTGTAACTCCAAATCAGCCGGGACTTCGCTTGTCCTCAGCGCACCAGTCTTGCGGTATCGATCGTCGCCATTGGCAATTCATGCGACTCACCATCGACGTCGACCACTATATTCTCGTCATCCGATGACACCAAAGTGCCCCGGAATCGCTTGCGCCCCAATATCGGGAAACGCATCTGCACTTTCACTATTTCACCCTCAAACCGTTGAAAATGCTCAACTTTTGTTAATTTTCGATCAAGCCCTGGCGACGATACCTCCAGGTTGTACTGGCCTGGCAGTGGATCCTCAACATCCAGAAGCGCACTCACCGCCCGACTAACTTTTTCGCAGTCCTCCAGCGCAATACCATCCGGATGATCGATAAAAATCCGTACTGTACCGTCCTTGCCGCCCAACTTGGCCTCAAGATCCGAAAGCTCGTATCCCAAGCGTTCAACCGTTGGATCCAGCAATTTCCTGAGCTCGTCACCTGTCACCGAAAAAACCTTAACTCTTTGTTTCAAAACAAAAAATGGGCCAATGGCCCATTCTATTTCGCAACAAAAAACCCCTTGTCGGGGCCTTTTCTACGAAGACTCTGGCTACGTGGCGTCGATTACCCACCACTGCGTTCGCGCGAGATTATACGGCAGTCACTGCGGCCGGCGCAATGAAAGGATGAGGCAAATTTGCGGGCGAGCCCGGCAGCACTACTCCCTTAAGTACGTACCCACCAGGCGATTCATCCCGATCACGTTTGGCTCAATCGCTCGAAGGAGGTCCTCCAGTGACAACCCCGGCTCAAATTCGGACTCGGAATCCAGGGCCAGTATCCAGAAGAAATAATGATGCAGACCATGTCCTTCCGGCGGCATAGGCCCGCCGTAACCGCCGCGCCCAAAGTTATTGGCGCCGCTCGTATAGCTATTTTCGCCTTCGGCGAGCTGTGTCACTGAAGCCGGGATGTTATAGAGCACCCAATGCACGAAACCGTAATTGCCTGGCGTGACGAGCGGAGCGTCGGGATCGTGGCAGAACAGAGCGAAGGACTTTGTCCCCTCCGGCACATTCGACCATGACAGTGCCGGAGAAACATCTTCGCCCTCCCCCGTGTGCTTCTTTGGAATGATGCCTCGTTCCTGAAACGCTGAGCTAGAGAGTTTCATTTCTGATAATGCGAATCCCATTTGAATGACTCCTCTACTTTTGAACCCTGTGTGGATGGTGATTGAATATGCGCTATTTATCGAGCTCATGCCCGAGCGTCGAGATGATTTCGACGGCAATTTTTCCTTTGTGCTTCCCCTCTCCGAAATAACGCAACGCGTCTGGCACTTCAGACAATTGATAGGTTTTATCGATTACTGGGATGAGCTTGCCGGCCTCCATCAGTTCCTTTAATTCTGCCAGACCTTTGTTTGGCCCCTCGGCGACCAGACAAAGCGTCCTGTCCTCCCGAGTGAACGATGCAACAAAGCTCAGGAACCAGAGTTGGTAAACTCTTGGGATGGAACCGCCGATCATGGCGTAGGTTCCTCCGGGCGCCAAAGCACGTCTATTGTCGAGCATTGATCGAAAATTCTGACAATCAATAATCAGGTCATAGCGTTTCCCGGTTTTCGTGAAATCTTCCTGCATATAGTCGATAGCGTGGTCTGCGCCAAGCGAGCAAACAACACTCAACTTATGTGCGGCATCTACGCCCGTGACCTCGGCCCCGTAGAGTTTGGCCAGTTGGATAGCGAAAGTACCCACACCTCCGCCCGCTCCGTTAATCAACACCTTCTCCCCGGAACGTATTTGCCCGCCTTTGCGCAGTCCTTGCAAGGCAAGGACACCTGCTTGCGGTACGGAAGCGGCCTCCGCAAAAGTCCAACTTGCAGGCTTCAATTCCAGCGTAGCTTCATTTGCACAGACATAATCGGCAAAACCGCCCCAGTTATCCCAGAGATCCCCAAACACCTCATCTCCCGGTTCGAAATTCCTTACGCGGTTACCGACCGCCTCGACGGTCCCCGCTACGTCGGCGCCGAGTACCCGCTTTCCAGGCTTCGGTCTCAAGAGACCATACATGAGCCGATTCACAAATGGTGTCCCGTTCAGAAACTCCCAGTCCCACGAATTAACTGACGAAGCGTGAACGCGTATCAGTAGCTCATCGCCCTTTGGTACTGGTTTCGGAATCTCTTTTAGTTCCAGGACGTCTGGCGATCCGTAGCGAGTGTTGACTACCGCTCTCAAATTCGACCCCTATCTTTACGGCCACGTTAACTTACAATCCTCCTATGGACAACGACGATACGCTACGCGAATTTGTACAGCTTCTTGGACGCATTGCAGAGCTTGCGGGAGAGGCATTGATGTCGGACGAAGAAGAGATTGATTTAGTGGCGACTATCCAGAACTTACGGCAATCCGGGAACGACACGGACGCCGACAAGTTGGCAGAGCTCGTCCAACGGGCCGACGAATTGAAGGCTCAGCATCAGGCACAATCGTAAGCTCCGGTGCGCTGCAGTCTGCTGCAGCTGCGATCGAGCCGCGCAGTATAAAATGACGAGCTATTGGGCGATTGCAGCTTCAGGCTCGCCCTCGATCCGCTCGATGGTGAAACCGGTAATGCCATAAATGATCGAGACGACGGGATTGATCAGATTGAAAAACACGAACGGTAGATAAGCAAAGGTCGCGACGCCGAGAGTGGCCGCCATGTACGCGCCGCAAGTATTCCATGGCACCAGCGGCGAGGTCAGTGTTCCGGAATCCTCGATAACTCGGGACAGATTCTTGGGTTTGAGTCCCCGTCGCTGGAACTCTGCCTTGTACATCTTGCCCGGCAGGACAATGGCGATATATTGGTCAGCCGCGATGATGTTGATCCCGATGCACGACAGCACGACCGTCACTATTAACGCGCCGGTGGACTTGGCCGCAGCTAGCGCCGAGCGGACGAGCCGCAATAGCATGCCGCTATATTCGAGCACCGCGCCGAACGCCATTGCGGACAGGATCAGCCAAATGGTCACCAGCATGCTGCTCATACCGCCGCGCGACAGCAGGTTATCGACCTCAGGTACACCGGTGGAGGACGAGTAACCGTTCGCCAGTGCCAACCATACACCCTTGGTCATCGCGAGCGCCGGCGTCAAATCCGGCGAATCGGCATATGCCAGCACTGCCTCGGGCTGCAATACCAGTGCCACAAAACCGCCGAATAGCGCCCCGAACAAGATCGTGGGCAGCGGCGGCACTTTGCGAAACGCCATGACGAACACCACGACCAGCGGAATCAGGGCAAGTGGCGTGATATTGAAGGCGTCGCCCAGTGTCGTTTTTAGTGCCTGCAGCGAGCTGCTATCGGATTGCACGTCGGCACCGAGCCCTAGGGCCGCGAACAGGATCAGTGCGATCGTGAATGACGGTAAAGTAGTCCAGACCATGTGCCGGATATGCGTAAAGAGATCCGTTCCGGCGACCGCGGGGGCCAGGTTGGTGGTGTCCGACAGCGGCGACATCTTGTCGCCAAAATAAGCACCGGAAATGATCGCGCCAGCCGCAATCTCCGCCGACAAGCCGAGCCCCAGTGCAACGCCGATCAGCGCCACGCCGAGGGTACCGGCGACGGTCCAGGAACTACCTGTGGATAGCGCCGCGATCGCACAGATGATGCAAGCGGCTACGTAAAACCACTGCGGACTAAGTATCTCGAGACCGTAGTAGATCAATGCGGGCACCGTGCCAGCCAGAAGCCACGTGCCGATAAGTCCACCAACCGCCAGCAGAATAAGTACCGCGCCCATCGAGGTTCCGATGCCATCGACAATAGCAGCGAGAATGTCATTCCATGAATGTCCGTTCTGGATCGCAACGATAGCCGCAATTGCGGCGCCCAGCGTCAGCACGATCTGGTTGGGCCCCGCCGAGGAATCTGAGCCAAACAGTTTGACAGACAGGAATAGCATGAGGATCAGCGATACGACTGGAATCAATGCATCGATTAGTGTCGGTTCTTTCGGCCGATTCATGTGCGGGTGCGCCCTCTTGTTATTCTGTTAGCCACCAAGCGAACAGTTAGCTATCGATGGCGAAGTCTTCGGACACGGTCGACAATACCGACAAAGCAGCCGCAACTCCACTGCGGATACGGTTCAGTGCGTGGCTAGCCGCTCTTTATACGATCACCAGCGATGCGGAACGCGTTCCAGCTTGGACGTGTCATAACCGAGCGCATCGACCATTGATACGAGTTCATCGTAGTGCAGATCGGAGATCGTGGGAGTGCGCGCCATGATCCAGACGAAATCGCGACTCTGGCGGCCGATAATTGTCTTTGAATAGTCGTCGTCGAGGTAAACGATGCGATAGTCGGCCTTGACAGGCCACACGAAACGCATTCCCCAAAGGGCGTTTGACTCCTTATCCTGAATAAATGCCTTCGGGTTGTACTCTTTCACCTTGCCGTCGAAGCCGCCTTTTCTAAAAGTGAATTGCGTCGCAATTGTCCCGTCATCATTCAGCGTGTAGGTCTCAACAGCGTTGTGCGCTTCTTTCTCCAGAAAGGTTGGGATATTGGCGATGACATACCAGGGACCCATAAAGCGCTCGATGTCCACATGATCCACTGTCTTCATTTCAGGTCCTTTGGCTGCGCAGCCACCAAGAATGATCGCTGCAAAGGTGACCAGCGCAAGCTTCGAATAAGCGCCCATGTCAGGAAAGCTCGTAGCGGATGGTGTGTCCGCCTTTGGCAACTGATTCCAGTGCCAGCCATTCATTGTCCGGCGAGTACCAGAGCGTCAGGTCGACTTGATAAGCCGTTAGTTTGAAGCGCGTTGCTGCAACGGCTTGCCCGCGGACTTCGAGCATTTCATCGCCGACTTCTTCGACGCGGACATCCACGTACTCACCGGTCTGCGGGTTCAATAGCTGGGACTCATCCAGAAAATCCGCATTCCAATACGCAAATGTCATAACGCATTCCGGCAGTTGTCGGTCCAGCGCTCGGCGGCACTATGCTCGTATCGGTATGCGGGTATGAATAATATTTTGTACTTGAAGTTAGCTTCGCTCTGCACATGCTTTACGCCACCTGCTTCTGAAACCGTAAACAGATGCTTACCGACTTTCTTGTCGTTCAGGTAAACATCAAAGTCCCAATTAGCGACCTGACCTGCGCGATCTTGCGCGGGGACAGATGACATGAACGCCAGGCTGAGCAGACCGATCGTAAGCAAGCCCACGAATTTGTGTCTCATGACTTGACCTCCTTGAGTGTGTTCGGGGTGCGCCTGGGCCCCGGAAAGAATGCATTGGTGCGGTGAATGTATTCGGCGTAGGCCGGCCGCCGCTCACTAATCGTGTTCTCGAGCATGGCCACACCTGACACCTTTAGCAGCAGGAGACTCATCAGGAGCGGTGACAAGATGCTCCACCAGCCACCGGATGCAACAGCAAACAAGTAGAAGGACCACCAGATGCAGAAGTCACCGAAGTAATTGGGGTGGCGTGTGTATCGCCACAGCCCTGTGTCGAGGACTTGTCCCTTGCTATCTGCCCGAGCTTTGAATCGCGACAGTTGATAGTCGCCGCCTGCCTCGAAGACGAAACCGACGAGCCATAACGCGCCCGCAACACCGTCGATCCAATTGAGCCCGGAGCCCGACGTAATAGCGGGAAGCAGCGGCAACGCGACCAACCAGGCCAGCACGCCCTGCAAACCGAACACGATGTATAGACTCTTGAATCTAAAGCCAGGCTCGTTGTTCGCTCGGATCGACTGATAGCGATAGTCTTCCGGTTCACCCCAATTACGTGCGGTGATATAGATCGACAGGCGCAACGCCCATATCGCGACCAACACCAGCACCAATTTGCCCTTGATGGAAAGCGGCTCGGCCGCCAATGCGAAGACCACGGCAGCGACCAGGAAGAACAACGACCACAAACTATCAACGAAACTGACGTCTTTCTTGATAACACTGAGCACCCAGCTGGCAACACCAACACCAAGGATGACAAACAGCGCAATTGAATAGGGATGCTGGAACATCAGCTGCGCTCCGCAATCCAGTTACGGCGCCGACCCGGCATGCCGTCCAGGTTCTCGGACAGCCACATCAGTATCGGCATCATTACCGCCCAGCCAATCGCCAGAGCAATCAGACTCGCAAGCTGGTTTGTAAGGACGATGCCACCGAGTTGCTGTCCGGCAATATAAGAAGCCGGGCCGCCATAGAAGCCAAAAAACGCTGCGAGTTTGGGCTTGCCTCGCAGCCAACGCATCGATACGTTCAGCGTAGTCCCGAACAATACCCACATCGTTATAATCCAGTATGGCGCGAAGTAACCGCTGAACAGACCGGCCTTGTAGGTGACCCAGCCAGCAGCGACAAGCATGCTATCAAAACTTGCGCCGATCAGGGCACAAGTGAGCAGGAGCAAAACTTCCTCAACCGGCTTGCGTGCCGCCCGCAGGTGTAAGACGACAGCCACTAGTACAGCAATCGGCCCGATCCAAGGCATTTGCTGAGCACCGCCGATCACCGATGAAAGCCAGGCGATCTCAAACATTGCAAAATTCACTAGCAAGCCCATGTCAGCGAACCGCCTTTTGGAACAAGTAGTGGCCTACGTACCACTCCTGCCCTTCGTCATAATCGAACAACTCAGCGCAAGCCATAAAGAACATTCGCCAGCGCTGCCACCACAGCGAAGCATCAGCCTCACCGTAGCAGTCAGCAAGGATCGGCATTATTGCGTCTTCATTCTTATCCATGTTTTCCAGCCAGGCATTGCACGTCCTGGCGTAGTGCTGGCCGTTCCAGTTCCAGCGATTGACAATGCTCAGGTTTTCGGCAAAACGCAGCGGTAAATCTGCGCTCGGCATGATTCCACCGCTAAAAAAGTGCCGGCTCATCCAGTCTGTCGGCCCTTTATCGATGTACTCGTAAGGTGTCGTGCGATGACAGAATATGTGCATAAAGAAGCGACCATCTGGTAACAACCACTCGTCAATGCTGCGAAAGAGCTCGCCGTAGTTACGCATGTGCTCGAACATCTCGATTGAGACCACGCGATCAAAGCGTTCATCGGTTTCGAAATCATTCATATCGCAGGCAATCACGTCGATGTTCTGAATCGACCGCTCATTCGCCTGCTTGAGAATGAACTCTCGTTGCGAGTTGGAGTTGGAAACCGAGGTAACAGATGCGTTGGGAAAGTGCTCTGCAACCCAAAGTGACAACGAACCCCAGCCACAGCCGAGATCCAGCATCTGCATTCCATCCTCTATGCCGGCACGTTTCACGGTCAACTCGAGCGCCGCCACTTCGGCTCCCGACAGGTCGCCGCCTTGATTCGGCCAGTAACAACAGCTGTACTTGCGGTGGTCTCCCATAACATGGGAGAAAAACTCTGCCGGCACTTCGTAGTGCTGTTCATTGGCAAGATCAGGCACCAACGCAATGGGCGACTCATTCATCATTGCGACGAATCGATTCGTCGTATTGGCGGCGAACTCGACGTCGCCAGAGTTAATCTCTTTGCGCTTCGATTCGAGCAGTCTGCGAATTGCCGCACGAATTACGGAATCTGGTACCAAACCCGACTCAGTCCAACTGACCGCTTTTTCAGTGATGCCGCTCATGGCAGCCTCCAAAATCATTTGGCGGTAATATACGGATGGTGTTTTGAGCCAACAATGGCTTGAGCCGCTTTGTTACATTTGCTTACACATTTTCTTACTTCACCTATCTATCATTGCGCCACTGCTGGATTTGAGCGTTCTTGCAATGCAACCTGTATTACTCTGG